>JAEYZH010000128.1 GCA_023430685.1 Pseudomonadota bacterium
GCTCGGCGACGCGGATCGCGCGGCCGGCGCCGCGTTCCGCGAGGGCGCCGACGCCACCGGGTTGCTGCGGTTCCGCGCGCGGTCGGTCGATCGCGTGGTGCTGCACGCGTGGCAGGCCTGCCTCGGCGAAGCGCCCGACTGCACGCTGTTCGCGGTCGGCGGTTACGGGCGCGGCTTGCTGTTCCCGCACTCCGACGTCGACGTGCTGGTGCTCGGCGAGGCGGACGCGCTCGCACCCCAGGCGCGTGCGCTCGAGGCATTTTTCGCCTGCCTCTGGGACGTCGGCCTCAAGCCCGGGCATGCGGTGCGCACGCCCGCGCAGTGTCGCGAGATCGCGAGCGGCGACGTCACCGTGTTCACCGCGCTGCTCGATGCGCGCGTGCTCGCCGGCGCGGCGGGTCCCGCGCATGCGCTCGCGCAGCTCGTCGACGAACCCGCGATGTGGCCCGCACCCGTGTTCCTCGAGGCCAAACGCAGCGAGCAGGCGCGGCGCTTCGCGCGCTTCAACGACACCGCCTACAACCTCGAGCCGAACCTCAAGGAAGGCCCCGGCGGCCTGCGCACGATCGACCTCATGCGCTGGCTCGGGCGTCGCATCGCCGCGGCACCGGACCTCGATGCGATGGTCGCGCAGGGCCTGCTCGATGCGACCGAGCGCGACGCGCTGGTGCGGGCCGAGGCGACGCTGCGGCGTCATCGCATCGCATTGCACCTCGCCGCGGGCCGCGCGGAGGAACGGCTGCTGTTCGACCACCAGCGCCGGCTCGCGGCCGACCTCGGCTTCGTCGACGAGCACGCGACCAACCTCGCGGTCGAACAGTTCATGCAGGCGTACTACCGCGCGGCGACGATCGTCGAGCGGCTCGGCGCGCAGCTGGTCGAGCGCTGCACCGAACTGCTCGAACCCGCGCCGGGCCCGCCGCGCGAGCTCGATCGGGATTTCGTCGCGATCGGCACGCGCATCGAACCGCGTGACGCGGGCCTGTTCCTGCGGCGCCCGCGCGCGATCGTCGACGTGTTCAGCGCCCAGATCGACGACCCGGCCGTGCGTGGCCTGTCGTCGCAGACGATGCGCCTGCTGCAACAGGCGCTCGCGCGCCACCGCAACGCGTTCGCACGCGATCCGCACGTGCTGGTCGCGTTTCTCGAACTGCTGCGGCGTGGCGCGACCGCGGTCGAGCTGATGGCGCGCATGAACCGCCACGGCGTGCTCGCGGCGATCCTGCCCGCGTTCCGCCAGGTGGTCGGGCGCATGCAGTACGACCTGTTCCACGTCTACACCGTCGACGAGCACACGCTGCGCGTGCTGCGCAACGTCGCGCGCTTCACGGATGACGCCGCGCGCGAGGAATTCCCGCATGCGGCCGACGTCCACGCGGCGCTCGAGAAGCCCGAACTGCTGCTGCTGGCGGCGCTGTTCCACGATATCGCGAAGGGCCGCGGCGGCGACCACTCGGTGCTCGGGGAGGAAGAGGCGCGCGCGTTCTGCGCGCGGCTCGGCCTGCCGCAGGCGGACATCGACCTCGTCGCCTGGCTCGTGCGCTGGCACCTGCTGATGAGCGTCACCGCGCAGCGCCAGGACATCGCCGACCCCGACGTCGTGCACCGGTTCGCGAGCCAGGTCGGATCGCGCGAGCGGCTCGACTACCTCTATCTGCTCACGATCGCGGACATCGCGGGCACCAATCCGAAGCTCTGGAACGAATGGAAGGCGCGCCTGCTCGCCGATCTGCATGCGGCCGCGCGCTACGCATTGCGCGCCGGCCTCGTGCAGCCGCCGCAGGCCGCAGCGCGCGGCGCGACCTGTCGCGAGGCGGTGCGCACCCAGCTCGTGCAGGAGGGCATGCCGCCCGCGCGAGCGGACGAGGTACTGGCGCGCCTGCCGCAGCGCAGCTTCCTGCGCCATCGCGTCGATGTGCTCGCGTGGCAAGCACGCACGATCGCTGCCGCGCCGGCCGGCGCGCTCGTCGTCGCGTCGCTGCCGCGCTCGCGCCGTGCCGGTGCGATGCTGTTCGTGTGCGCGCCCGACCACGACATGCTGTTCGCCGCGATCACCGCGACGCTCGACCGGCTCGGGTTCAACATCGTTTCGGCGCGCTTGCTGGTCGGCGACGATGCGCGCATGTTCGCGACCTTCGACCTGCTCGATGCGGAAGGCGACGTGGACACCGAAGCGGGGCGCGCGCAGCGGCTGCAGGCGGAACTCGAGCGCGTGCTCGGCGCACGCGAGCTGCGCGCACGCGTCGCGCGGCGCGGCTTGCCGCGCCGGCTGCGCCACTTCCAGCGCGTGCCGCGCATCGAGTTCAGCGAACGCGACGGCGCGACCCAGCTCGCGCTGGTGTGCAGCGACCGGCCCGGCCTTCTCGCCGAAGTCGCGCAGGTGCTGCATGCGGCGCGCGTGCGCGTGCACGATGCGCGCATTGCGACCTTCGGCGAGCGTGTGGAAGACTTCTTCGTCCTTACCGGCGAATCGGGTACGGTCCTCGGCGACACGGCGCGCGACGCGTTGCAGGCCGCACTGCTCGATCGCCTCGGCCCCGACGCGCCACGAACCCCCGAGTGAATCCCGCATGCACGAGTTGCAACGCCTGATCGACGACGCCTGGGAACGCCGCGCGGACGTGTCCGCGACGGAGCTCCAATCCCTGAAACCCGCGCTCGAACGCGTGCTCGACGCCCTGGAAACTGGCGAGCGGCGCGTCGCCGAACCCGTGGACGGCGGCTGGACCGTGCACCAGTGGCTCAAGAAGGCGGTGCTGCTCTACTTCCGCGCCAGCGGCAACCGCGTCATGGATGGCGGGCCGATGTCCGCGTTCGACAAGGTCCCGCTGCGTTTTGCCGACGCGCGCGAGGACGCGTTCCGCGGCATCGGCGCACGCGTCGTGCCCGGTGCGCTGGTGCGTCGCGGGGCGCATGTCGCGCGCGACGTCGTGCTGATGCCGAGCTACGTCAACATCGGCGCATGGGTCGGCCCCGGCACGATGGTCGACACCTGGGCCACGGTTGGCTCCTGCGCGCAGATCGGCGCCAACGTGCACCTCTCGGGTGGCGTCGGCATCGGCGGCGTGCTCGAACCCCTGCAGGCGAATCCGACGATCATCGAGGACGACTGTTTCATCGGCGCGCGTTCCGAAGTGGTCGAGGGCGTGGTCGTCGAGCGCGGCAGCGTGGTCGGCATGGGCGTGTTCCTCGGGCAGTCGACGAAGATCTACGACCGCGCGACCGGCGAGGTCTCCTACGGCCGCGTGCCCGCGGGCAGCGTCGTCGTCGCAGGCTCGTTGCCCGCGGCGGATGGCAGCCACGCCCTGTATGCGGCGGTCATCGTCAAGCGCGTCGATGCGAAGACGCGTGCGAAGACCTCGATCAATGAATTGTTGCGGGCTTGAGGGCGAGGGTCGAGGGGCGAGGGTCGAGGGTCGAGGGTCGAGGGTCGAGGGTCGAGGGCCGAGGGCCGAGGGCCGAGGGTCGAGGGCCGAGGGCAGAGGGCAGAGGGCAGAGGGCAGAGGGCTGGCAGCGAGCCTCCTGGCCGATGCGTGATGCGGACCCTTCCGCGCCGCGGCTTCACCTGCAGGCCCAGCGCCGCCACAATCCCGATCCTCGCCCCTCGACCCTCGCCCCTCAGCCCTCATGCAAACCACCCTCTACGGCCTGACCACCTGCGACACCTGCAGGAAGGCGCGCAACTGGCTCGATCGCGCGGGCGTCGCGTACGCGTTCATCGATTACCGCGCGCATCCGATCCCTGCGTCCGAGCTCAAGGCATGGTCGAGTGCGCTCGGCGGCTGGGATGCGTTCATCAACCGGGCATCGACGACCTGGCGCGCACTGCCGCCCGTGCGCAAGTCGCCGGGCAGCGATGCGGAGTGGACGTTGCTGCTGAGGGAATACCCGGCGCTGATCCGTCGGCCGCTCGTCATCACCGAAGACGGCCAGCCGCACCAGGGCTTCAGCGACTCCGCGTTCAAGACGCTGTTCGGAACCCGACCCGGGCGCCGCGATGGCGCCTGACGCACGCGCAGCGAGCGACGTGCTCGCGCTCGCATGCGAGCTGGTCCGGCACGCATCGGTCACGCCCGACGACGCGGGTTGCCAGGAGATCGTCGCCTCGCGCCTCGCGGCTTGCGGCTTCACGATCGAACGCCTGCGCCACGGGGACGTCGACAACCTGTGGGCGACGCACGGCGAAGGCGCGCCGGTGTTCGTGTTCCTCGGCCATACCGACGTCGTGCCGATCGGACCGCCCGAGGCGTGGACCAGTGCTCCGTTCGAGCCGGTGGTCCGCGACGGGCGCCTCTACGGCCGTGGTGCGGCGGACATGAAGGGCAGCGTCGCCGCGATGGTCGTCGCGCTGGAAGCCTGCGTGCGCGCGCAACCCCGCCACGCGGGGACGCTCGCGCTGCTGCTGACCTCGGACGAGGAAGGCCTCGCGATCGACGGCGTGCGGCGTGTCGCCGAAGCATTCCGCGCGCGCGGCCAGCGCATCGATGCCTGCGTGGTCGGCGAGCCTTCGTCGATGCAGCGGCTTGGCGACCTCATCCGCATCGGCCGGCGTGGTTCGCTGACCGGACGTCTGCGCGTGCGTGGCGTGCAGGGTCACGTCGCGTACCCGGAAAAGGCGCACAATCCGATCCATGCGTTCGCGCCCGCGCTCGCCGCGCTCGCGGCGGAACGCTGGGACGAGGGCGACGACGCATTCCCGCCAACGTCATTCCAGGTCTCCAACATCGGCGCGGGCACCGGCGCCGACAACGTAATCCCGGGCGAGCTGCGCGCGGTATTCAATTTCCGCTACGGCACCGCGAGCAGCGCGCAATCGCTGCGCGAGCGTACCGAGGCGATCCTGCGCGCGCACGGCGTCGAGTTCGAACTCGACTGGTGGCTTTCGGGCGAACCGTTCGCGACGCGCGCGGGTGCGTTGCGCGAGGCCACCGTCGCGGCGATCCGCGAGCAGTGCGGCATCGAACCCGCGCAGAGCACCGGCGGCGGCACCTCGGACGGCCGCTTCATCGCGCCGCTCGGCGCCGAAGTGGTCGAACTCGGGCCGTGCAATGCGAGCATCCACCAGGTCGACGAACACGTCGCCTTGGCCGAGCTCGAAGCCCTTCCGCGCCTCTACGCGGCGATCGTCGAACGCTGGCTCGGCCTCGCAACCTGACTTTGCGACCGCTGCCGACGCGGTGCGTTTGCGCTAGAGTCGGTCGCCACCTGCAAGGGAGTCGCGCTGATGATCCGTCCGCTGTTGTTGCTCGTCGGCTTGTCGTGCTCCGGTGCCGCACTCGCGGCCAAGCCCGCGCAGGACCTTCATCTCACGCAGTCGTGGCGGGTTTCGCTCGACGCCAGCGGTGCGGTCACGCACCTCGAGCCGACCGACACGCTCGAACCCGCGGTCGCTGCGCCGCTCGAACGTGCGATCGGTGGCTGGCGCTTCGCGCCCGGGCGAGTCGACGGCGTCGCGGCGCCGACCGAAACCATGCTCACGCTCGATGTCCGCTTCGTTGCGGTGGATGGTGGCCGCTACGCGATCCGCATCGACGATGCGCGCACCGGCGGGCGCGTCGATCCGGAAAGCAGTCGGCGGCATTTCCCGCGCTTCCCGAACCAGGCACTCAAGCGCGGTTTGTTCGCGATGATCGTGGTGAAGGTGGACTACGACGCATCGGGCAAGGTGGTCGCGGTCGAGCCGCAGGCGGACCTCGGCGTCAACGCGTCGCGCTCGCTCGAAAAGGCGACCGTCGCGGCGGTGCGGCAATGGGAAGTCCAGCCCGAGCGCGTCGGCGGCCGCGCGGTTGCGTCGAGCCTGGTGCTGCCGGTCTGCTACTCGGTCGTCGCGGCCAGCACCACGCCACCCGATTATGCATGCGCGTTCACGCCCCGCGGCAGCACCACGCCGATCCGCGAAGGCGACGCGCTCGCGCTCGCGCCGGTCGCACGCCTGCGCAGCGACGTGGTCGGTCGCGCGCTCTAGCTCAGGCAGTCGCGGCCAGCAGCTGGAGCTGGTCGGCCTGGTCCTCGCGAGTGAGCGCATCGACGAGTTCGTCGAGGTCGCCAGCGATGATCTCGGGCAGGCGGTACAGCGTGAGGTTGATGCGGTGGTCGGTGATCCGGCCCTGCGGGAAGTTGTAGGTGCGGATGCGCTGGCTGCGATCGCCCGAGCCGACCTGCAGGCGGCGCGATTCGGCTTGCGCGGCGCTTTGCTTGCTGCGCTCCTCATCGAGCAGGCGCGCCTTCAGCAGCGACAGCGCGCGGGCACGGTTCTTGTGCTGGCTGCGTTCGTCCTGGCACTCGACCACGATGCCGCTCGGCAGGTGGGTGATGCGGATCGCCGAGTCGGTCTTGTTGACGTGCTGGCCGCCTGCGCCCGACGCGCGGAACGTGTCGACCTTAAGGTCCGCGTCCCTGAGTTCGATCTCGTCGACTTCGTCGATCTCGGGCAGGATCGCGACGGTCGCGGCCGACGTGTGGATGCGTCCCTGCGCCTCGGTGGCGGGCACACGCTGCACCCGGTGCGTGCCCGATTCGTACTTGAGCCGCGAGTAGGCGCCGCGGCCCTCCACGCGCGCGATGACTTCCTTGTATCCACCATGCTCGCCGTCGCTCGAGGACAGGATCTCGACGTTCCAGCGATGGCGTTCGGCATGGCGCAGGTACATGCGCAGCAGGTCGCCGGCGAAGATCGCGGCCTCGTCGCCGCCGGTCCCCGCGCGGATCTCCAGGAACAGGTTGCCTTCGTCGCGCGGATCCTTCGGCACCAGCAGCAGGTTCAGCTCGTGCTCGAGACGTTCGCGCTCGCCTTCGAGCGCCTCGGCTTCCTCGATCGCGAGCTCGCGCAGCTCGGGATCCTTCTGCATCGCGATCGATGCGTCCAGCGCCTTGCGGTTGCCTTCCCACGCGCGCAGCGCGGCCGCGAGCGGCGCGAGCTGCGCGTGTTCGCGCGACACCTCGCGCAGGCGCTTCGAATCGGCGAGCACGTCCGCGCTCGCGAGCAGGTGCTCGAGTTCCTCGTGGCGTTCGGCGAGCTGCTCGAGCTTGCGCTGGATCGTGGGTTGCATGGGGGCCGGGAATGGGGACGGGGGAATGGGCAATGGCCGGAAGCGGGATGGCGGAGCGTTGCGGGGCTGCTAGCGATTCCCGGTTCCCGATTCCCGATTCCCGGCTCCCTCGAACAGCCGCTCCGCCGCCCGCAGCAGGTCGTCGTCGCCGCGCAGCGCGGCGGCGCGCAGGTTCGCGCTCGGTGCATGCAGCAGCTTGTTGGTCAGCGTGTTGGCGAGGAACGCGAGCGCCTCGTCGGGAGACTTGCCGCGCGCGAGCATCGCCTGCGCCTTCTGCAACGCCTCGTCGCGCTCCGCCTCGGCGTGGCGGCGCAGCTCCACGACCGGGTTGCGCAGGTCGAGCGTGCGCCACCAGCCCATGAAATGCTCGACCGAGAGCTCGATCATCGCCTCCGCCTGGATCGCGGCCTCGCGCCGCGAGCGCAGGTTCTCGTCGATGATCCCGCGCAGGTCGTCGATCGTGTAGAGGTAGACGTCCTCGAGCGTGGCCACGCCGGGGTCGATGTCGCGCGGCACCGCGATGTCGACGAGGAACATCGGCTTGCGTCGCCGCGCGGCGATCGCTGCCGCGACGTGTTCGCGAGGCAGCACCGGCTCGCGGCTCGCGGTCGACGAGATCACGATGTCGGCTTCGGCGAGATGGCGCGGCAGGTCCGCCAGCGCGATCGCGTATCCACCGAAGCGCGTCGCGAGCACCTGCGCGTTCTCGAGCGTGCGGTTCGCGACGATCAGGCGCCGCACGTTCGACTCGGTCAGGTGGCGAGCGACCAGCTCGATCGTTTCGCCCGCGCCGACCAGCAGCACGCAGGCCTCGGCGAGGTCGGCGAACACGCGTTCGGCGAGGCGCACCGCGGTGAACGCGACCGAGACCGGATTGGACCCGATGCGGGTATCCGAGCGCACCCGCTTCGCGACTGCGAAGGTGTTCTGGAACAGGCGCTCGAGCGGCGCCTTCAGCGTCTGCGCCGCGCGCGCGCTCGCATATGCCTCCTTGACCTGGCCGAGGATCTGCGGCTCGCCGAGCACCATCGACTCGAGCCCGGTCGCGACGCGAAACAGGTGGCGCACCGCGTCCGCGTCGGCGTGGCGGTACATGAATTCGTCGATCCGCGCGCCTGCGAGATCGTGGTGGCGGTGCAGCCAGCCGCCTGGGACGTGCTCGGCGCCGGCCTCGACGTTGCAGTAGATCTCGGTGCGATTGCAGGTCGAGAGGATCGCGGCCTCCTGCACGCCGGGCTCGGCCGTGAGCGCCGCGAGCGCGGGCGTGGTCGCGTCGGCCGGGAAGGCGACGCGCTCACGCAGCGCGAGCGGGGCGGTCTGGTGGTTGAGTCCGAGGGCAATCAGCGCCATGGTGGAGGCAGGCAGGATCTCGCGGTGTTCGGTCGCCATCCGCGCCGGGGGCGCGTGCGAATCGGCTAAGCTAAGCCGGCGCAGCGCCGCCTGCCGCAGGCGGTCCGGATTGTGCGGGCGCGGACCTGCGATATCAAGCAAGACAAGGCTTTGCATGCAGTGTGTGACTGAATCCCGATCGATCGCGGCGCGCAGCGCCGGGCGCGCCGCGGGCCTCGCGTTCGCGCTCGCGGGCGTGCTGCTGGCCGCCTGTGCCCCGCTGCAGCCGCGCTCCGAAGTGCGCGCATCGACCGCACCCCTCGAGGTCGCGCCGGTGCCGGTCGAGCAGGATCTGCTGCTGCAGTTGCTGGCGGCGCAGTTCGCACTGCACGCCGACGACATTCCGGCCGCCGCGCGTGGATTCGCGGGCGCGGCCGCGCTGTCGGGCGACGCGCGCCTCGCCGAGGAAGCCACGCGCCTCGCGCTCGCCGCTCGCGACTGGCC
>JAEYZH010000132.1 GCA_023430685.1 Pseudomonadota bacterium
GGCCTCGATTCACGCAGCGGCTGGGTGCTCGCGCTCGGCGCGGCGGAGGTCGCGGGCGCAGCCGCCGTGCGGCGCGCAGGCGCGGTCACCGGAGGATCGAGCAGCACGGTGTATTCGCGCAGCAAGCGCCCCTTGGGCCAGTTCGCCTCGAGCAGGAAATCGAGGTAGGCATCGCGCACGGGATCCTGGCTCGTGACCTTGATCACCGGGCCACTCTTGCCCTGCACGACGCTGAACTCGAGCGGCACGTTGAGGCGCGAGCGGCTGATGCCGATGCGCTCGAAATCCTCGGCCGTCGCGAGGTTCACGAGCAGGCCCTCGGCCTCGCCGGCGGTTCCCTGGATCACCGGGATCTCCGCATCAAGCGGTTGATTGAGCTTGGATTTGACCTGGACGGGGCCAAGGCCCAGCGCCAGTGCGTTCGTGCCGCCCAACGCGAGCGCGATGGCGAGCGGCAGTTGCAGCGGTCGTTTCATCTAGGCGTGCCCCCCGAGGCGTAGGTGCCGTTTCGGTCGATCTCGAAACGGGCTTATAACACAATCGTAACTATAGATCATACATACGATTTCGCAAACAGCGGCCTTGCTCACAGATGCGATTTCACGAGCAGCTCGGCGACCTGCACCGCATTCAGTGCCGCTCCCTTGCGGATGTTGTCGGCGACGATCCACAGATCCAGGCCGCGCGGATGCGAGATGTCCTCGCGGATGCGTCCGACATAGACCTCGTCGTTCCCGGCCGCGTGCGACACCGGCGTCGGATAGCCGCCGGCGATGCGCTCGTCGACGACCACGACGCCGGGCGCCGCCGCGAGCAGTTCGCGCGCGCGCTCGGCGGTGATCTTCGTGCGCGTCTCCACGTGCACGGCTTCGGCGTGCCCGTGGAATACCGGCACGCGCACCGCGGTCGGGTTCACCTCGATCGACGCGTCCTCGAGGATCTTGCGCGTCTCCCACACCATCTTCATTTCCTCGCGCGTGTAGCCGTTGTCCTCGAACGCGTCGATCTGCGGGATCAGGTTGAACGCGATCTGCACCGGGAATTTCTTCGGCTGCACGTCCTGGAAGTTCAGCAGGGCTGCAGTCTGGCGACCGAGTTCGTCGATGCCCGAACGACCCGCGCCCGAGACCGACTGGTAGGTCGCGACGTTGATGCGCTCGATGCCGGCCTCGCGGTGGATCGGCGCGAGCGCGACCAGCATCTGCATCGTCGAACAGTTCGGGTTCGCGATGATCCTGCGTCCGGCATGCAGCGCGATCGCATGCGGATTCACCTCGCTGACCACCAGCGGCACATCGTCCTGGTAGCGGAACTCCGAGGTGTTGTCGATCACGACCGCCCCCGCCGCGGCCGCGCGTGGCGCGTGTTCGCGTGAAACCGCGCCGCCGGCCGAGAAGAACGCGATGTCGATGCCGTCGAAGTCGAACGCGGCGAGGTCGCGCACCGTGATGTCGCGATCGCCGAACCTGACCTTGCCGCCGGCGGAACGCCGGCTCGCGAGCGGAACGAGTTCACCGACCGGGAAGTCGCGCTCCGCGAGGATCGCGAGCAGTGCTTCGCCGACCGCGCCGGTCGCGCCGGCGATTGCGATGTTGTACGTGGGCATGGGGTTCCGGGGGCTGGGGCTGGGGGTGGGTCAGGTGCCGGCGATGCGGGGGGCCACCTCGCCGACGTCGCCGCATTGGGCGCGGTGGCGCAGGGCCTGGTCCATCAACACGAGCGCGACCATCGCCTCGGCGATCGGTGTCGCGCGAATGCCGACGCAGGGATCATGGCGGCCCTTGGTTACCACCTCGACCGGCTCGCCCGCGAGGTCGACGCTGCGACCGGGCACCAGGATGCTCGAAGTCGGCTTCAGCGCAATCGACGCGCGCACCGGCTGGCCGCTCGAGATCCCGCCGAGGATGCCGCCCGCATGGTTGGACACGAATCCCCGCGGCGTGAGTTCGTCACGGTGCTGGCTCCCCTTCTGCGTGATCGCGGCGAAACCTGCGCCGATCTCGACGCCCTTGACCGCATTGATCGACATCAGCGCGGCCGCGAGTTCGCCATCGAGCTTGCCATAGACGGGCTCGCCCCAACCCGGCGGCACGTTCTCGGCGACGACGTCGACGCGCGCGCCGACCGAATCGCCGGACTTGCGCAATGCGGTGACGAAGGCCTCGAGCTCGGCGAGCATCGTCGCGTCGGGCCAGAAGAACGGATTGGATTCGACCACGTCCCAGTCGATCGGCGCGAGTGATTCCGCGCGCGGGACGAGTTCGCCGATCTGCGCGAGATGGCCGCGCACGCGCACGCCATGGCGTTCGGCCAGCCACTTCTTCGCGATGACCGCGGCCGCGACGCGCATCGTCGTCTCGCGCGCGGAGGAGCGCCCGCCGCCGCGCGGGTCGCGGATGCCGTACTTGTGCCAGTAGGTGTAGTCGGCGTGCCCGGGCCGGAACGTGTCGAGGAGGTCGCCGTAGTCCCTCGGGCGCGCGTCGGAGTTGCGCACGAGCAGCGCGATCGGCGTGCCGGTCGTGCGCCCCTCGTACACGCCCGACAGGATCTCGACCTCGTCGTCCTCGCGGCGCTGGGAGGTCCAGCGACTGCGACCGGTCGCGCGGCGATCGAGATCGCAGCGGAAATCCGCGGCCGCGAGCGCGAGACCCGGCGGACACCCGTCGACGACGCAACCGATCGCCGGCCCGTGGCTTTCGCCGAAGGTCGTGACGGTGAGCAGCTTTCCGAACGAATTGGACATGGAAGGAACCGGTATTCGGTACTCGGCATTCGAATCGGGGAATCGGGTATTCGCACCGCCGCTCCGCGGACACGGAGCAAGCCGGTGACGTGCGCGGGCAACCACGAGGCGCCCGAGGCAACGACACCCGCGATGCTACGCGCGCGCGGCCGCCGCTTCGCGGATCGCGTCCGCGTGTTCGAGCAGGTCGCGCCGATCGAGCAGGAACACGCCCATCTGGCCCACCTCGAACTCGATCCAGTTGAACGGCACGTCCGGCAGCATCCGCACGAGCGCGCGCTCGCTCTCGCCGACTTCGACGATCAGCACGCCGTCGTCGGACAGATGCGCGGGCGCATCGCGCAGGATGCGCAGCGCGAAATCGAGTCCATCATGCCCTGCGGCCAGGCCGAGGGCGGGTTCGTGGCCGTACTCGGGCGGCAGTTCCGCGAACTCCTGCTCGGTCACGTACGGCGGGTTGCTCACGATGAGGTCGTAGACCTCGCCCTCGAGCGCCGAGAACAGGTCCGAATGGATCGCCTGCACGCGCTCGCCGACGTCCTGGTAGGCGATGTTCACGCGCGCGAGCGAGAGCGCGTCGTCGCTGATGTCGGCGAGGTCGACCTGCCAATCGGGGTTGTGCACGGCCATCGCGATGCCGATGCAACCCGATCCCGTGCACAAGTCGAGCGCGCGCGTGACTTCGCGCTCGTCGAGCCAGGGCGAGAACCCGCCGAGGATCAGTTCCGCGATCGGCGAGCGCGGCACCAGCGCGCGCGGGTCGGACTTGAACTTGAGTCCCGCGAACCACGCCTCACCGGTGAGGTAGGCGACCGGTCGATGTTCGGCGATGCGCCGCTCGACGAGTTCGAGCACCCGTTGCCGTTCCTCGGTCGTGAGGCGAGCCTGGCCGTACGCGGGCGAAAGATCGTGCGGCAGGTGCAGCGCATGCAGCACCAGGTGCGTCGCTTCGTCGATCGCGTTGTCGTAGCTGTGGCCGAAGCAGAGGCCGGCCGCGCCGAAGCGGCTGGCACCGTAGCGGATGAAATCGACGATCGTCGCGAGTTCGCTGGTCACCGCAGGCATCCGGGCGGGAAGGCCATACAGTATAAGGTGCGCCGCAGCGTACAATCGGCGGATGACCCCATCCATTTCGCATGGCCGCGCGTCCGCTACGGTCCTGATCGTCGTCGCCGCGGTTGCCGCCGCGTTCGGACTCTGGCTCGGCACGCGCAGCGCCGATCGCACCGCGCTGCCCGGGTTCCGCGCCGCGGTCGCCTACCCGGCTCCGCGTTCGCTGCCCGAATTCAGCCTCGAGCGCAGCGACCGCACGCCACTGACGCTGGCCGACTGGAAGGGACACTGGACAGTCGCGTTCTTCGGCTTCACGCACTGCCCGGACATCTGCCCGACCACGCTCGCGACGTTCAAGCAGGTCTGGAACCAGCTCGATCCCGCGACGCGCGCGCGGGTGCGATTCGACTTCATCTCGGTCGATCCGCAACGCGACACGCCCGAGTTGCTGCACGCGTACGTCAGCTACTTCCATCCCGAGTTCGTCGCGGCGACCGGAAGCGATGCCGAACTCACGCGCCTGACGCGCGCGCTCGGCCTGCTCTACACGCGCGGAGAATCCACGGACGGGCAATACAGCGTCGACCACAGCGCCTCGGCCGTGATCATCGATCCCGATGGCCGCCAGGCGGGTCTGTTCCGGCCGCCGTTCGAAGCCGCTCCGATCGCGGCCGACCTCGCCGCGCTGGCGCGCACTCGATGATGCGGCCCGCCGTCCTGCTGCAGTACCTGCTGCCGCATCGCCTGCTGTCGCGCATCGTGATGTGGGCGACGCGCTGGCGGTTCGCGCCATGGAAGGACTTCCTGATCGGGCGCATCACGCAGGCCTACGACGTCGACCTTTCCGAGGCCGAGACCGCGGACCTCGCGGACTATCCGCACTTCAACGCGTTCTTCACGCGCGCGCTGAAACCCGGCGCGCGGCCGCTGGCCGAGGGTACCGACGTGGTTTCGTGCCCCGCGGACGGCAGGGTCAGCCAGGCAGGGCCGATCAGCGCGGGCCGCATCTTCCAGGCCAAGGGCCAGGACTTCAGCGTGGCTGAACTGCTCGCCGACGAAACCGCAGCCGCGCCCTACGCGAACGGCTCGTTCCTGACCGTGTACCTGTCCCCGCGCGACTACCACCGCGTGCACATGCCACTCGCCGGCGATCTCGTCGAGACCGTGCACGTGCCCGGGCGGATCTTCAGCGTGGCGCCCTTCGCGGTCGCCGCGATCCCGCGGCTGTTCGCGCGCAACGAACGCCTGGTTTGCCACTTCAGCGGCGAGCACGGGCCGTTCGCCGTGGTGATGGTCGGCGCGATCCTCGTGTCGGGCATCGAGACCACCTGGGGCGGCGTCGCGGTGCCGCCCTACGCGGACGCGATCACGCGACGACGCGCCGACGCACGTGGCGTCCACCTTGCCCGCGGCGCCGAGATGGCGCGCTTCAACATGGGCTCCACGGTGATCGTGCTGCTGCCCGAGTCCGGGCGCTTCGATCCTTCGCTGCGGCCGGAGCAGCCCGTCCGCATGGGCGAGGCCGTCGGACGGCTGCCGGCCTGAGCCCCCAGGACCCGGCGCCTTTGCATTCGCGGGGCAGCGGGGTCACAATGTGACGCGATTCGGCAACTTGTGACGCACTGGACGTTCGTGGCGGCGCGGCTTGCCTAGAATCGCAATCGTCACAGGTTCCGCGGCACGCGAGCCGCGGACAGAACAGGGGGCAAGACCATGCAATTCGTAACCCGATTGATCGCCTTGAGTCGCGCAGTGCAGCTGCGCAAGCAGTTCCGCGAAATCAACAAGGCGCTCGAGGACCTCGCGCCGACCGCCCGCCGCCAGCTCGCCGCGATCGCGCTGCGCGAGTTCGCGAACGCGTCCAAGAGCGAGTTCCCGCATCTGTATGCGACCCCGCCGGACGAGAAGTACCGTCCCTGGGGCAGCGGCACCGAGATCGGCCTCGAGCGCCTGCGTTCGGACAACATGCAGGTGCGCCTGCGCGGCGTCGCGCTGTGGCTGACCGTCGCCTACCACGAGACCAAGGATTCGCCGTTCGGCGAGCAGCGCGAGCTGCACCGCCAGGTCATGCGCTCGCTGCGTTCGCTCAAGGAAGCGATCCCGAGCAACGACCTCAATGCCTGGATGATCGGCGAGGCCGAAGCCGCCTGAGCACTGGCCGGGCCGACCCCCTGCGGCCCGGTTGTTCCCACGGCGGTCGGCGGCGGCGCGATCAGCGCCCGCAAGCGGGCAGCTTCAACACCTGTCCTATCCGCAACGCATAACCCGGCGCGCGCAGGTTGTTCGCGCTCGCGATCTCGCGGATGCTGCCGCAACCGGTCTTGCGCGAGATCGCGGCGACCGTATCGCCCTTGCGCACCGTGTACGACCGCCCGCCCGACGGCTTCGCGCGCGCGAGCGCCGCAGGTGGCGGCGACGGCACGATCGCCGAATGCAGCTCCGCCGCGAGTTCGGCCCAGCGCCCTGCCGCGCAGTTGCGCGCATAGACCGCTTCGAGCTGCCTGGGCACCGCGAGCTGCGTGCCGGCCGCGACCGTCTGTTGCGGATCGAGGTGCGCATTGAGGTTGCGCAAGGTGCGGAACCAGCCGTCCGGATGGCCCTCCTGGCCGAGGCAGATCGTGAGCTCGGCGATCGATGCGGGACGTTTCAGCGTGATGCTGCCCGGTGCGACCGCAGGCGTCGGCCAGGTGAGGTTGTAGCGCTCCGGATGCAGGAACAGCCAGGCGGCGGCGAGCACCATCGGCACGTACTCGCGCGTTTCCTGCGAGAGGTCGTAGTAGATCTTCGGATCCCAGAAGCTCGCGTCGCCGCCGACGCGCGCGACGCGTCGGCGCATCGCGCCTTCGCCGCCGTTGTAGGCGCCGATCACGAGTTCGAGGTTGTTGTTGAAGATCGCGAGCTGCTCGTTGATGTAGGCCGCGTTCGCGCGCGCGGACAGCTGCGGGTCGAAACGCTGGTCGAATCCGTCGACCGGTCGCAATCCGAAGCGCAGCCCGGTCGCATACATGAACTGCAACGGCCCCGACGCGCCCGAGCGCGAGATCGCGTGCACCTTGCCACCCGATTCCTTCGCGAGCATGCCGAACAGCAAGGCCTCCGGCAGCCCGGCACGCTCGTATTCGGGAACCATCAGGTGGCGCATGTACTGGTAGTTTTCGTACGCGAGCAGCAGGTTCGGCCGGTATTGCGTGAGCCATTCCTCGAGCGCGGCCTTGACCGGCCCGTTGAGCGCGATGATGTCGCCGAGCTCGCGCCCCTTCAGCAGCGCGACCGAGCGGCCGAGCTGCGGCAGTCGCGCGATCACCGGCGAGGTTTCGCCCGCGCCCGCGGTCGCCTCGGGCGTGCCCGCACCCGCATCGCCTTCCGAGAGGTCGCCCGCGCCGCCGACGCCCTGGCGCAGCAAGGCGTCGAACGCGGCGACGAAGCGCTGCTGGTCGCAGGTCGGGATCTCGGCGCAGCGCGTCGCCGCATCGCGCAGGTCGTCGAGCGCGGACTTGATGTCGGCCTGCGCCTTCGCGGTGTCGCCCGCGCGCAGCAACTCGATGCCCGCCGCGTAGCGCCGGCTGTCGGCTTCGAGCCGCGTATACAACGCGGCCGCCTCGGCGTCGCCGGTGGCCGTGCGCGGCGCGCCGTCGCGTGCAGGCGTGGCGGCGCAAGCGGCCACGAGGACGGCGGCGAGCAATGCGAATGATCTCGAGGGGAACGGCATCGGCGGCAGTCTTCGGCAAACGGAAGCCTCGAACGGTACCGGCCGCGGGCGCGGGCGGCAACCGTCGCGGCATCGTCGTTACAATCCGTCATCGCCGGCACCGCTGCCGCGCATCGAGGAGTGCGACCTTGGACAGGATATTCGTCGGCAAGGGCGATGCCGAAGTCTGGCTGCTGCCGAAATACGCCAATCGCCACGGCATGGTCGCGGGTGCGACCGGCACCGGCAAGTCGGTGTCGCTGATGCTGCTCGCAGAAGGGTTCTCGCGCCTCGGCGTGCCGACCTTCCTCGCGGACGTCAAGGGTGACCTTGCCGGGCTGTCGCAGGCCGGCGCGATGAACGACAAGCTCAAGGCGCGCATCGACAGGCTCGGCATCGACTGGGCGCCGAACGCGAATCCGGTGGTGTTCTGGGACATCTATGGCCAGTCGGGCCACCCCGTGCGCACGACGATTTCCGAGATGGGACCGAACCTGCTCGCGCGACTGATGGAACTCAACGACACGCAGTCGGGCGTGCTCGAAGTCGTGTTCAAGGCCGCCGACGACGAGGGCCTGCTGCTGCTCGACCTCAAGGACCTGCGCGCGCTGCTGAACTGGGCGGCGGAGAACGCCAAGGCGATCTCGAGCAAGTACGGCCTGATCTCGAAACCCTCGCTCGCGGCCGTGCAGCGTGCGCTGCTTTCGCTCGAGCAGGCCGGAGGCGATGCGTTCTTCGGCGAGCCCGCGCTCGACCTCGCCGATTTCATGCGCCAGGACATGTCCGGTCGCGGCGTCGTCAACATCCTCGCGGCGGACCAGCTGATCCTGAAACCCAAGCTCTACACGACGTTCCTGCTGTGGATGCTCTCGGAGTTGTTCGAAACGCTGCCCGAAGTCGGCGACCTCGATCGGCCCAAGCTCGTGTTCTTCTTCGACGAAGCGCACCTGCTGTTCGACGACGCGCCGCCCGCGCTGCGCCAGCGCGTTGAGCAGGTCGTGCGCCTGATCCGCTCGAAAGGCGTCGGCGTCTATTTCTGCTCGCAGCAACCCGACGACGTGCCCGACGACGTGCTCGGGCAGCTCGGCAACCGCATCCAGCACGCGCTGCGCGCGTTCACGCCGCGCGACCAGAAGGCCGTGAAGGCCGCGGCCGAGACCTTCGCGCCGAACCCGAAGGTCGACGTGGTCGAGGCGATCACGCAGCTCGCGGTCGGCGAAGCGCTGGTGTCGACGCTGCAGGACAAGGGCATTCCATTGCCGGTCGAGCGCGTGCTCGTGTCTTCCCCGGGTTGCCGCATCGGCACGATCGACGCGGCCGAGCGTGCGACCGTGCGCGCGCGTTCGCCCGTCGGCGCGAAGTACGACACCGCCATCGACCGCGAGTCGGCGTTCGAACTGCTCGCGCGACGCGCCGGCGAAGCAGCCTCGCAGGTCCCGGAATCGCCGGACCGGAAGCCGGGCCGCACGCCCGCTGGCGAGAAGGGAGAGGGCGGCTGGACCGGCGCCGCGAAGGACATGGTGTTCGGCACCGGTCGCCGCCAAGGCATGCTTGAAGCATTCGCGAAGTCCGCGATGCGCAACATCGGCGGCCAGGTGGGCCGCTCGATCCTGCGCGGCGTGTTCGGCACGATGCGGCGTTGAAGGCGGCGGACGGGCCCACGCAGCGGGTTTGCAGGACGTTCCGTCTCGTGTGCTTCGCGTGCCTCGTGTCCCGGTCCTTGCGCGTTCGAAGCGTGCGTCGCCTCGGCCCTGCTCGGCGAGGCGAGGCGAGCCCTCGCCGGATGCGCGGGACTGACGATTTCCTCGCGGTTTTCGATCGGCGATGCGGCTGCAATGGGTCGCCCCGAGGGAGGGCGCCGCGGAGTGCCGCATGGGAATCGATGCGTACGGGGTTCCACCGGGCGAGCGCCTGCGCGACAGCCTGAGCTACGTGCTTCAACCGACCGCGTTGGCCGTGCTCGCGGCGCTGGCACTCGCGCATCTCGCGACCTGGCTGCCGCTCGGGTTCGTGGTCGGCTTGCTGGCCTGGGCCGCGCTCCTCAAGTATGCGTTCGAGTGCCTGCGCCTGCGTGCGCATGGTCGCACGCGCGCGCCCCGTCCTTCGCTCCACATCGAGGACGGCCTCGGCTGGGCGCACCTGTGGCTGCAGGTGATCGCGTTCGCGCTCAACGTGATCGCGTTCGTCGCGTTCGGCGCGATCGCGGGCGGCGTCGTCGCGCTGATGCTCGCGCTGGCGCTGCCAGCCGCCGTGATCACTCTCGTGCTCGACGAGAACCTGCCGCGCGCACTCGATCCGCGCGCCTGGATCGTGGTCGCGCAGCGCATCGGCCCGCCCTACTTCGTTGCCGCTGCGCTGCAATTGGCGTTCAACCTCGCGGCGCCGCAGGCGCAAGCCCTGGCGGTGCCGGGCCTGCCGCCCGCACTCGTGCTCGTCGCCTTCATGTTCCTCGTGCATGGCGTGGTGCTCGCGAACTTCCACCTGATGGGTCGCCTGCTCAACGAATTCCACGACGAACTCGGATTCGAACCCGACGAACGCGTGCTGCCAGCAGCGCCGGACGCAGGCAGCGCCGACCAGGGCTTGCTCGAGCAAGCCGCCACGCTCGCACGCGGGGGCCAGTCCGCCGCCGCGTGCGACATGCTGGGCCGGCGCGTGCGCGCGCGTGACGCGGGCGAGGCGGTGCACGCGCAATACCACCGCTTGCTGGTCCAGCTGGACCGGCGCGAGGAATGCCTGCGCCATGGACGCGAGTGGATCGCGCTGCTGCTCGACCAGGGCAAGGATCGCCGCGTCGTCGAAGTCGCGCGCGCATGCCTTGCACTCGATCCGGCGTTCGAGCCGACTTCGCCCGACGACGTCGCGCGCGTGGCCGCGAAGGCCGGCGAGGCGGGCGCGACGCAGGTCGCGCTGGCGCTCGTCGCGATGTTCCATCGCCGGCATCCGAGGCATCGCGACGTCCCGCGCAACGGCCTGCTCGCGGCCCGCCTGATGGCCGAGCGCATGGGCAAGGACGCGACCGCGCGCGTTCTGCTCGACCAGTTGCTGCGCGACCATCCGGATCATCCGATGACGCCCGAGATCGGCGAGTATCGACGCCGTCTCGGACAGCTCGCGACAGCGGCGCGGGCCGGAGGCTGAGCCGGAAGCGCGAAGGCCGGGGGTGCGTGCTCACTGTTCCACCTCGCGCGGCCGCGACCTACCATCGCGGCTTGCGCCTCGCGGCGCGGATACTGGAGGAGTGCATGGGCCGCTGGCGACCGCCATCCGCTGCCTCGACCGCGATGATCACGCCGGACGGCCACCAGCGCCTCAAGCAGGAGCTCGACGAGCTCTGGCGCCTGCGGCGTCCGGAGGTCGTGCGCGCACTCGCCGCCGCCGCGGCCGAGGGCGATCGTTCGGAGAACGCCGAGTACACCTATCGCAAGAAGCAGCTCGGCGAGATCGACCGACGCGTGCGCTACCTCGGCTCCCGCCTCGAACAGCTGCGCGTGGTCGCCACGCACCCGACCGACCCGGGCGCGGTCTACTTCGGCGCATGGTTCCGCGTCGAGGACGATGCCGGCGACGAGCACGTCTACCGCATCGTCGGCCCCGACGAGACCGATGCCGCGCGCGGCTGGATCAGCATCGATTCGCCGCTCGCGCGCGCCGCGCTGAAACGTCGTGCAGGCGACGGCTTCGAGGCGGACCTGCCGGCCGGGCGCGCCGGCTACGTGATTCTCGAGGTCGGCTACGCGCCGATCGGCTGATCGGCGGCGCGCAGGCGCCGAAACGAAACGGGGCGGCCGAAGCCGCCCCGTCGTCGTTGCGCGATGCGCGTCGCCTACTGCTGGATCGGCAGGTAGACGCGGAACGTCTGCTCGCCCTCGAGCACGTCGGGCGGGGAAACCATCTCGTCCCAGAACCGGCCGAGCGCGTATTCGCTGTACTTGTAGCCGTGCGTTTCCGCGTATGCCTTCTGGTTCAGGCGCAGCAACGGAAGCGCCGCCGGGCTGCCGGTGTATTCGGTGTAGAGCGCGCGCCCGCCGTACCAGATCGCCGCGCGCACGTTGCCTTCGACGACGAGCATGCCGCTGTCGTCCTTCTGGCCCGTCGTCAGCGGCGCGGGTTCACCCTCTTCCTCGTCGGCGGTGTCGTCGAGCACCGACTTCGCCACCGGCGTCTCGATCGTGTAGGTCTGGCCATCCAGCGTGAACGAGGTCGCGTTGACCGGCACCGCGACCGCGAAATCGTACTCTTCCTCGCCCCAGTTCGTCGTGATCGTCGTGATCGGACCCGCGGCCTCGAGGCCGATCTTGGTCATCGTCGCGTGGATCTCGTTGAGCGCGGCCTCGGTCGCGATCGAGACGTCGTCGAGCGTGCGCGGCGCGCGCGTCTCCACCAGGAGCATCGGCTTCGCGACGACTTCGACGACGCGGATGTCCTGGTCCTTGTAATCGGTGTTCGGAAAGCCCGCGAGCATCGCCGACAGGTTGTTGAGGCTGCCCTGGATCAGCGCCGCGGGATCGCCGTTGATGTACATGCCGGCATAGCGCCACAGCAGGTTCATGCCGTAGTCGACATCGTAGGCGACGTTGATCTTGATGGTCTTGCCATTGGCCTGCGGCAGCAGCGAAACCGTGTAGGTCTTGTTCTCGCCCGCCCAGTCGTTGTCGACCTTGATCGTGACCTTGCTGTCCTGCTCGGAAGAGGCGATCTGCAGGCTGCCGTCGCCGATCTTCTTGGAGGTGCTCGTCCACGCGACCTTCGCGCCGGGACCTTCGTCCGGACCCGACAGGCGCATCTGCACGTTCGGGTCGAAGTTGCGCAATCCCGACCATTGCGGATAGCGGCGGAACGTATTGACCGAATCGTAGACCTGGCGCAGCGGACTGGAGACCTCCACGGTGCGCTCGACATGCCCATGGCTCGGCAGCACGAGGCCGACGACGACCGCCAGCACGACCACGATCAGCAGGGCGATCAGAATTTCGACAATACGAATCATCCGAGGGTTCTCCAGAGCTCTGCGTTCGGCGCCAGGCCCACGACCGTGGCGGTCGCCGGCTTGCAGCCGATCCCCATGCGCACGCGCGCGGCCCCGCGATGGCGGGACAAGGGGGCGATGGTACTGGACTCCGGGGCCTGTGCGCCATGCCTGCCCCGAGGCCGGGCGCGCCCGCAGCGCCGATCCGACGTATCTCGACGATCAGACGATGCCGAGCTCGAACGCCTTCAGCACCGCGCGCGTGCGGTCGCGCACGCCGAGCTTGGAAAGGATATTGGAGACATGATTCTTCACCGTTCCCTCGGCGACGCCGAGCGAATTGGCGATCTCCTTGTTGCTGTAGCCGCCGGCCATCAGGCGCAGGATTTCGGTCTCGCGTTCGGTCAGCGGGTCGGGGCGGTCGAGGCTCGTGAACTCGTTGTGCATGCGCTCCAAACCCGAGAGCAGGCGCTGGGTCACCATCGGCGCGACCAGCGATCCGCCATCGGCGACCGTGCGAACCGCGCCGACCAGCTGGTCGAGCGAGACGTCCTTGAGCAGGTAGCCCCTCGCGCCGGCCTTGAGCCCGGCCAGCACCAGCTGGTCGTCGTCGAACGTGGTCAGGATGATCGTCGGCGGCAGCGCGTTGCGCGCCGACAGCGCGTTCAGCACGTCGAGGCCGGACATGCCCGGCATGCGCATGTCCAGCAGCACGACGTCGGGCTTGACCTCGGGGATCGTCTCGACCGCCTGCGCGCCGTCGCCCGCTTCGGCGACCACGCGGATCGAGTCGGACAGCTCCAGCAGCGAGCGGATGCCCTGGCGCACCAGGGTCTGGTCGTCGACGAGGCATACCTGGATCATTGCGTTCCCTCCAGCGGCAGCAAGGCGTCGAGCGCGAAGCCGCGGCCACGCCCGGTGGCGATTTCGAGTCGACCGCCGAACTGCGCGAGGCGCTCGCGCATGCCCGACAGCCCGTTGCCCTGGCGAAACTCGGGCGCGCCCTGGCCGTCGTCCTGCGCGCGGATCACCATCTGGCGATCCGCGGTGCGCTCGAAGCGCAACCAGAGGTTGCGTGCGCCCGCATGGCGCACCGTGTTGGTGATGATTTCCTGCGCGCAGCGCAACAGCACCTGCGCGCGGCGCGGATCCTCGACGCTGAAGCGCGGCGGCAGCTCGAGGTGGATCGCGAGCCCGGGCACGCCTTCGGTCAGGTTGCGCAGCGCATGCGTGAGGTCGATGCTGTCGCCCTCGCGCAGCTGGCTGACCACTTCGCGCACGTCGCCGAGCAGCAGCTTGGCCACCGACTGCGCCTGGCACACGTGTTCCTTCGCCTGCCCCTGCACGAGGTGGCTCGCGACCTCGAGGTTGAGGCTGAGCGCGGTCAGGTGATGGCCGATCAGGTCGTGCAGCTCGCGCGAAATCCGCATGCGCTCGGCCAGGCGACTCGACTCGGCCAGCAGCGTGCGTGTCGCGCGCAATTCCGAATTGAGCCGCCGCTGCTCCTCGCGCGCCTCGACCTGCTGCTTGGTCACCAGCGCCGTGACGAACGCGAGCACGATGAAGCCGAGGTAGAGGCTCGACTGCAGGAACGCATCGGCGAGGCTGAACACCGGTTCGCGGATGCTCGCGAACACCGGCACCAGCGAGAAGTTCTGCAACACCATCCACGCGATCCCGACCCGCAAAGGCAGCAGCCACGGCAACACCACCGCGACCACCGCGAGCAGCAATGCCGAAATGCCGCTCTGGCTGAACCAGCCGATCGCGACCGCCATCACGTTGAGCACGACCAGCAAGCCGATCTGCACCGCACGTCGCAGGCGCGTGCGCCGCCGGTCGCCGAGGTCGCGCGTGAGGTACCAGTAGACGACGCCGAACACGATGTAGCAGCCGAGCCACAGCGGCACGTAGGCGGTCGGAAGCTGCTTCTGCGCGAGGTCCTCGACGAGCGCCGGGTAGCGCAGGAACGGCGTGCCGACGCTGGCGTACTGGAACAGCCCGGCGTAGCGGAGCAACTGGATATGGTCGAAGTGCGGCCACGGCATGGCCTGCATCATAGGCCGACCCGGGCGGCGATGAGCCGCCCGGAAGTCATTGGGGCGCAAGCCGCCCGGAAGTCATTGGCGCGCACGCGGCGACGAGCCGCCCGGACGTCATCGCGCGCTCGCGGCGACGAGCCACGCGCGGACCGCCGCGCTCGCCCGGGCCCGGTCGTCCCGGGCACCTAACGAATCGCTAACGCGATCGCCCGCAGCGCGCCATGACCGCGCAGCGGTCGCATGCGATAATCCCGGGAGCCGCGGACAGCGCCGGCATCGCCTGTCCCGACCGTGTCCCCATGGAGCAAGACATGACCTTGAGCATCCGCGACGTGCAACCGCACGACCTCGACTCGGTGCTCGCACTCAACAACGCCGCCGGTTCCACGATCCTGCCGCTGGATGCCGCCGGCCTGCGCACGCTGTACGAACAGGCCAGCTACTTCCGGCTGGCCGAGGTCGACGGCCACGTGGCCGCGTTCCTCATCGCGTTGCGCGAGGATGCCGACTACGCGAGCCCGAATTACCAGTGGTTCCGCGAGCACTACGCGCAATTCGTCTACATCGACCGCATCGTCGTGGCCAAGCCGTATCGCGGGCTCGGGCTCGGCCGCGTGCTGTACGCCGACGTGACGAGCTACGCCGAGACACGCGTGCCGCAACTGGCGTGCGAGGTGTTCCTCGAACCGCGCGACGACGTCTCGCTGCTGTTCCACGGTACCTGGGGTTTCCAGGAAGTCGGGCAGCAGGTGATGCCTGCGGTCGGTCGGCGCGTCGCGCTGCTGGCCAAGACGTTGTGCAGCTACCCGTACGTGCGCGAGACCTACCTGCAGGGTCCGACCGGCCGACTGCCCGACCTGCCCTGGCTCGACGAACGCTCGCGCGCGATCGAACCCCGCGGCGCGCGCGCCGCCGGCGGCGCATGAGCGCGGCCACCGGCACGACCGTCGCCGGCACGCTCGAGCCGGTCGCGGAGATCAAGTTCGGCCAGGTCGGCATCGCCAACCTCAAGCTCAAGCGGCTTGATCCGGACGGCCTGCTCGGCGAACTGCGCGAGAAGGTCGCGAGCGCGGAGAAACTTTTCCTGCGCGCCCCGGTCGTGCTCGACCTCAGCCACCTGCCTTCATTACCGCCGCTCGAAGTGGTGCGCGACCTGCTCGAACGGATCCGCTCCTCGGGCATGCTCCCCGTCGGGCTCTCCTACGGCACCAGCGAGAACGAGCGCATCGCGATCGAACTCGGCGTGCCCGTCATCGCGAAGTTCCGCGCGGCCTACGAGCGCGCCGCGGACGAACCTGCGAAGGCGATGCCGGCGTCGACGAGCGAGCCCGCGCCACCCGCAGCGCGCCCTGAACCAGGGCCAATCCAGCCGGCGAGCGCGGCAGGCATGCTGCACGACAAGCCGGTGCGTTCGGGCCAGCAGGTGTACGCGCGCGGCCGCGACCTCGTGCTCACCGCACTCGTCGGCAACGGCGCCGAAGTCATCGCCGACGGATCGATCCACGCCTACGGCGCGCTGCGCGGGCGCGCGCTCGCCGGCGCGCAGGGCGACGAAAGCGCGCGCATCTACTGCCGCGAGTTCCATGCCGAACTCGTCTCGATCGCGGGCCAATACCGCGTGTTCGAGGACATCCCGAAGGACCTGCGCGGCCAGTCCGTGCAGGCGTGGCTGGAAGGCGACAGGTTGATGCTCCAGAAGCTGTGAGTGGTGATTGGTGATTCGCCGATGCGCGTTTCGCGAACGACAAAGGGGTCACCCTTTCCCGAACCACCAATCACCCATCACCCATCACGAATCACGTACCGGGAGATACACCATTGACTGAGATCATCGTCGTCACTTCCGGCAAGGGCGGCGTCGGCAAGACGACCTCGAGTGCCTCGCTGGCGGTCGGGCTGGCGCGACGCGGCAAGAAGGTCGCGGTCATCGACTTCGATGTCGGCCTGCGCAACCTCGACCTCATCATGGGTTGCGAGCGGCGCGTCGTGTACGACTTCGTCAACGTGATCCAGGGCGAGTGCACGCTCAAGCAGGCGCTGATCAAGGACAAGCGCATCGACACGCTGTACGTGCTCGCGGCGTCGCAGACGCGCGACAAGGACGCGCTGAGCAAGGAAGGCGTCGAGCGCGTGCTCAACGAGCTGGCCGAGGACGGCTTCGACTACGTGATCTGCGACTCGCCCGCCGGCATCGAGAAGGGTGCCGCTCTCGCGATGTATTTCGCCGACCGGGCGGTCGTCGTGGTCAATCCCGAAGTGTCCAGCGTGCGCGATTCCGATCGCATCCTCGGACTGCTCGCGAGCAAGACGCGACGCGCCGAACAGGGCAACGCCGGCGTCGAGCAGCACCTGCTGCTCACGCGCTACAACCCGGACCGCGTCGCCAACGGCGACATGATGGGCATCGCCGACGTCAAGGACATCCTCGGCATCGAGGTGATCGGCGTGATTCCCGAATCGCCCGGCGTGCTGACCGCGTCGAACGCGGGCGTGCCGGTGATCCTCGACGAGGCGTCCGACGCCGGCCAGGCCTACGCCGATGCCGTCGCGCGGCTGTGCGGAGAGGAGCGCCCGATGCGCTTCGTCGACGCCCACAAGAAGGGCTTCCTCGCCCGCATTTTCGGGAGCTGACCATGGGACTGTTCGATTTCCTGCGCGCGCGACCACGCAACACCGCCTCGGTCGCGGCCGAACGGCTGCGCATCATCGTGCAGCAGGAGCGTGCGGCCAGCGGGCGCCCCGACTACCTGCCGCTGCTGCGGCGCGAATTGCTCGAAGTGATCCGCAAGTACGTCAATGTCGATCCCGATGCGATCGACATCCATGTCGAACGCGAAGGCGACAGCGAGGTGCTGGAGCTGTCGGTGGCGCTGCCGGACAAGCCGTCCGCCGGCGCGGCGGCCGCGGGCGCGGCGGACTGACACCGCGGTGACCGCGGGCCTCGCCGACCCGACGACCGGCGCGAGCGCGGTGCTGACGCTGGCCGAGACCGGTTTCGCCGACGCACGCGCGCTGCTCACGCGGCACGGCCTCGCGCTCGTCGAGATTGCGCCCGGCGAGGCGATTCCGGGCAGCTACTGGGGTCCTCCCGAAGCCGGCGTGATCGGGCACCACGTGTATGCACGCGGAGACACACCCGTGCATTCGCTGTTGCACGAGGCCTGCCACCTGCTCGTCGCGCCAGCGGAACGGCGCGCATCGATCGATACCGATGCCTCCGATTCGCAGCACGAGGAAGACGCGACCTGCTACCTGCAGATCCTGCTTGCGGATCGGCTGCCCGGGGTCGGGCGCGCTCGCCTGATGCGCGACATGGACACCTGGGGTTACACGTTCCGCCTCGGGTCGACGCGCGCGTGGTTCGAACACGACGCCGAAGACGCGCGTGCATGGCTCGACGCGCGCGGACTGCTGCCGCCGGCAGGCGCGTGACGGACGGGGCGTGCATTCCCCGCTGGCGTCAGCCGCGATACATCCTCGGACGTACAGACTGGCGCTTTGACCACGAGGACATGCGCGCACAGCAGGGCGCGAACACGCGATGACGCCACCGCAGCACGCCATCACCGGTTTCCCCGCGCTCGGCGCGCCACCGGTGCCGGATCCCGCGCAGGTCGCGCTGTTCCTCGATGTCGACGGCACGCTGCTCGATTTCGCACCGCATCCGCACGCGGTGCGCGTCGACCCGGCGCTGCCCGCGCTGCTCGAAGCGCTCTGGCGTCGCCTCGACGGTGCGCTCGCCCCGGTGAGTGGTCGCCCGCTGGAGCAGGTCGATCGCCTGCTCGGCCTGCCGCGAGGCGGCGCCGCCGGCTTGCACGGCGCCGAATGGCGCGAGCCCGACGGCACCTTGTGCGTGCATGCGCATGACGTCGCCGTGGTCGCCGGGCTGCTCGAGCAGGCGCGAGCGTTCGCCTTCGCGATGCCCGGCGTGCTCGTCGAATCCAAGCCCAACGCGCTGGCGCTGCACTACCGCAGCGCGCCGGATGCGGAGCCCGCGGTGCGGCTCTTCGCCGACGAACTGGCCCGGCGCGCCGGCCCGCGCTTCACGCTGCAACACGGGGACCACGTGATCGAACTCAAGCCGGCCGGAATCGACAAGGGCGACGCGGTCGCGCGGTTGATGCGCGCGCCGCCGTTCGCGCGGCGCACGCCGTGGATGCTCGGCGACGACCACACCGATGAACATGCGTTCGACGTGGCGCAGTCGCTCGGCGGCAAGGCGATCGTCGTCGGCGCGCGCAGGCCGACGCGTGCGGACTGGGCGTTGCAGGATCCCGCCGCAGTGCTGGACTGGCTCGCCGCGCTGATGGCGGCTCCGCACGGAGCCGACGCATGAGCCTGCCCGCGCAGCCGCCCGTCCATGCGTCCACGCTCGACCTCGGCGTGATCGGCAACGGCAGCGTCGGCGCGCTCATCGATCCACGCGGTCGCATCGTCTGGTGCTGCCTGCCAGCCTTCGACGGTGACCCGGTGTTCTGTTCGCTGCTTTCGCCGCGCATCGGCGACGAGGGCTGGTTCGACGTCGAACTCGAGGGCGAAGTCGGCTCGCAGCAACGCTACCTCGGGCACAGCGCGGTGTTGCTCACGCGCCTGGAATCGTCCGACGGCAGCGCGGTCGAGATCCGCGATTTCGCGCCGCGCTACAAGCAACACGGGCGCATCTTCCATCCGATGAGCCTGCTGCGCAGCATCCGTCCGGTCGCCGGGGCGCCGCGCATCCGCCTGCGGCTGCGGCCGCTGGCCGGCTACGGCGAGCGGCGCCCCGAGCGCACGGTCGGCTCGAACCACGTGCGCTACCTGCTCGGCGAGATCGTGCTGCGCGCGACCACCGATGCGCCGTTGCCGATGCTGCGCGACGAGCTGCCGTTCCTCCTCGACCACGAAGTGCACGTCGTGCTGGGTCCCGACGAGACGCTGATGGATTCGCCCGCGAAGTACACGCAGGACGCATTCGAGGCGACACGCGAATACTGGCGCGACTGGGTGCGCTTCCTGTCGATCCCGGCCGAGTGGCAGGAAGCCGTGATCCGCGCCGCAATCACGCTCAAGCTCTGCCAGTACGAAGGCACCGGCGCGATCATCGCGGCGATGACGACTTCGGTGCCGGAAGCCCCGGGAACGGTGCGCAACTGGGACTACCGCTATTGCTGGCTGCGCGACGCCGCGTTCGTCGTGCGCGCGCTGAACCGGCTCGGCGCGACGCGCAGCATGGAGGAGTACCTGCGCTACCTGTTCAATCTCGCAGCCGGCGCCGACGGCGACCTCGGTCCCGTCTACGGGATCCACTTCGAGCGCGAATTGCACGAGCGCGAGGCCGCGCACCTCGCGGGCTACCGCGGCATGGGCCCGGTGCGCATCGGCAACGACGCCTGGCGCCAGCGCCAGAACGACGTGTACGGAAGCATCGTGCTCGCCGCGGTGCAGCTGTTCTTCGACCAGCGCCTCGACTCGCCCGGCAACGCCGCGGCGTTCACCCGCCTGGAACAGGCCGGCGAATCGGCGTGGCGCCTGCACGCGAGTCCGGACGCAGGCCTGTGGGAGTTCCGCGGGCGCGCCAACATCCACACCTATTCGGCTGTGATGTCCTGGGCGGCCTGCGATCGGCTCGCGCGCATCGCGCGCCACCTCGGGCTCGCGCAGCGC
Source organism: Pseudomonadota bacterium (assembly GCA_023430685.1). GTDB lineage: Bacteria > Pseudomonadota > Gammaproteobacteria > Xanthomonadales > Rhodanobacteraceae > Dokdonella_A. The sequence continues at coordinate 20,139 of JAEYZH010000132.1, forward strand.
GAATCGCTGTGGGAGTCACGCGCGCGCGAGGTGCGCGAGCTGATCCTCGCGCGCGCGGTGGATCCCGAGCACGGGCATTTCGTCGACGCATTCGACGGCGGCGGGCTCGACGCGAGCCTGCTGCTGCTCGCCGACCTCGGCTTCGTCGCGGCCGATGACCCGCGCTTCGTCGCGACCGTCGAGGCGGTCGGCCGCGGACTGCGCCGCGGGCACCACCTGCTGCGCTACGTGGTGCCCGACGATTTCGGGATGCCGGAGACGAGCTTCACGATCTGCAGCTTCTGGTACGTCGACGCACTCGCCGCGATCGGGCGCGTGGAGGAAGCACGCGAGCTGTTCGAACAGTTGCTGGCGCGGCGTAATCCGCTTGGGTTGATGTCGGAGGACGTGCATCCCGGTACCGGCGAACTCTGGGGCAACTTCCCGCAGACCTATTCACTGGTCGGCCTGATCAATGCCGCGATGCGCCTTTCGCGCAGTTGGGAAAGCGTGCTGTGAGCCGGCTCGTCGTGGTCTCCAACCGCGTCGCCAGGCCGCGCGAAGCGCGCGCGGGTGGTCTCGCCTCGGCGATGCAGGCGGCGCTTTCGGAATGCGGCGGGCTCTGGTTCGGCTGGAGCGGGCGCCTCGTCGGCGAGCGCGAGCGCGAGATGCAGCACGAACGCGCGGGTGAGGTCGAGTACGCGCTGCTCGACCTGACCCGTGCGGAGTACGAGCGCTACTACCTCGGCTTCGCCAACCGCGCGCTGTGGCCACTGCTGCACTACCGCTCGGCGCTCATGGAATTCAAGCGCGCCGACTACGCGGGCTACCTCGACGTGAACCGCCTGTTCGCCGAACACCTCGCGCGCGAGTTGCGCGAATCGGACACCGTCTGGGTACACGACTACCACCTGGTGCCGCTCGGCGCCGAATTGCGCCGGCGCGGCATCTCGGCGCGCATCGGCTTCTTCCTGCACGTTCCGGTACCGCCTCCCGCGCTGATGGCCGAACTGCCACACCACGAGGAACTGTTCGGCACGCTCGCCGCCTACGACCTCGTCGGCGTGCAGACGCGCCAGGACCGCGACGCGCTGCTCGATTACTTCCGCACCCAGCTCGGCGCACAGGTCGACCCGGAAGGCCGCGTCGCGATGCCGGATGGCCGCCGCCTGCGCATCCGCGCGTTCCCGATCGGCATCGACACCACGCTGGTGGCCTCGCAGTCGCGCAAGGCCGCCAGCAGCACCGCGACCCAGCGCCTCGTGCGCAGCCTCGAAGGACGCAAGCTTGCGATCGGCGTGGACCGCCTGGACTATTCGAAGGGACTGCCGCAGCGCTTCCAGGCTTACGCGCATTTCTTCTCGCAGCATGCCGAATGGCGCTCGCGGATCTCGTTCCTGCAGATCGCGCCGCCCTCGCGCGAGGACGTGCCGGAGTATCGCGAATTGCGCTCGCGCCTCGAACGCATCGCGGGCGCGACCAACGGCCGCCACGCGGAACCGGACTGGGTGCCGATCCGCTACGTCAACCGCAGCTTCAACCACGCCACGCTCGCGGGGTTCTATCGCGCGGCCGACATCGGCGTGGTCACGCCGCTGCGCGACGGCATGAACCTCGTCGCGAAGGAATACGTCGCGGCGCAACCGGAGGAGGATCCGGGCGTGCTCGTGCTGTCGAGGTTCGCAGGTTCCGCTGCCGAACTCGATGGCGCGCTGATCGTCAATCCGCAGGACGTCGACGACATGGTCGAGGCGTTCGCGCGCGCGCTCGCGATGCCGCTCGACGAGCGCCGGCAGCGCTGGCGCTCGATGTTCGACCAGATCTCCCGCCACGACATCTCCGCGTGGCGCAACGCGTTCATCCTCGCGCTGGAATCGCGCGACTGAGTGCGCGGACGCGCTCAGCCTGCAACGCGGAATACCCCGAACAGATCGAGGACGCGCGGGACACGGTCCTCGCGGTGTGCCCGGCGGGCTCGGTGTCGGGTTCCCCGACTCGAACCGGAAAAAAAAAACGGCCGCGCGATCCAGCCGCGCGGCCGTTGGTGCGCAACTGCGAGCGTTCCTAGAACTTGACCGTCACGCGGCCCCAGAAGTAGCGGCCGACGAGGTCGAAGTTCGACGGATCGGTGTTCGCGTTCAGCGTGTTGTTCGCGTACAGCATCGGCGGCTGCTTGTCGCCGAGGTTGTTGACGCCGACGTCGAAGCGCGTGTTGATCGCCTCGAGGTTGTAGCCGAACTGGATGTCGTGGTACGTGGTCGAACCGTAGTCACGATACTGCAAGTCGAGGTCGGGTCGACCCGTGCCCCACGGATGGGTGTCCTGCGACGGCGACGGCGAGCCCATGCGGAAGCCGCCGATGTAGCGCATGTTCCAGGTCGCGTCGAACGGACCCATCTGCCAGCCGACGGTCGACTGAGCGCGCCAGCGCGGGAACAGGCAGACGCCGCCGCTCGCACCCGGGCAGGAGGCCGCCTGCGACGAACCGTAGTTCATGAAGTGGCCGGCGTAGTGGTAGGTCACGTTCGCGTCGATGCCGGGCGCGGTCTGCAGGTCGTACTTCGACATGTAGGTCGCGTTGATGCCGACGTTGAAGCGGCCGAACGAGAACTCCGGCAGGCGGTAGTTCATCGCGAAGTCGACGCCGCCGACATCGATGCGGCCGATGTTGCCGGTCGGCTCGATGATCGTCTGGATCTGGCCCTGCGACGGCCCGCTGGTGTAGCGGCGGATCAGCGGGCAGTACTCGGACTGGCCCGCGTAGCAGAGGTCGATCACGGTCTGCGCGCCGATGCCCGCGACGATGTTCTCGTTGAGGTAGAGGCGCCACACGTCCGCGCTGACCGACAGGCCTTCGAGCCAGTTCGGGTCGTACACCACGCCGAAGTCGAACGACTTGCCGTACTCGGGGCCGATCGGGAAGTTCGCGAAGGCCGAACCGGACACGATCGCGTTGAGCTGCGACGCGCTCTGCACGGCTTCATTCTGGAACGGCCCGGTGGTCGGCACGCCGACGCAGGCGGGATTGCCCGCGTTCGGATTGGTACCGGTACCCGAGTAGTCGCAGGGGTCGCGCGTGATGCGCGGCGCGTTGCTCGCGGCGCCACCGAAGATGTTGCCGATGGTCGGCGCACGGAACACTTCAGCCACGGTGCCACGCAACAGCAGGTCCTCGATCGGACGCCACTCGAGCGCGATCTTGGTGTTGTTGGTGCTGCCGAACGAGCTGAACTTCGAGTAGCGGTCGCCGAGCGTGATGTTCAACGCGTGCAGGAACGGCAGGTCCTTGACGATCGGCAGGAACAGCTCGGCATAGGCTTCCTTCACGTCGTAGCCACCCTGCAGCGCCGAGGCGCACTGGCTGCCGAGCGTGCAGTTGCCGAGGAAGTCGATCGCGAGGCCGGTGTCCACGTTGGAATGCGTGTACTGGTCGCGCTTGCTGACGCCGAGCGCGAGCTGCGCAGTGCCGCCCGGAAGCTCGAACAGGCCGCCGTTGACGTCGGCGCGCTTGACGCGTTCGATCGTGAACAAGCTGTTGACACCCGGCCGGGCAGAGGCGCGCAGCACCGCGATGCTGTTCGGATCCTGCAGGTTGAACGGATTGAACGGCGTGCAGCCCTCGATCGGTGCGTCGGGCGTGCCGCAGCGAACGGTGCCGGTTACCTCGTCGTAGAACGACGGGCCGGTGGCCTGGTTCAGCATGGTCAGGCCCGGCAGGCCGTAGGTCACGGTCGAGTTGTGCACATGGCCATAGTCGAAGCCGATGTCCCAGTTCCACTGGTAATCGTTCCAGACGTCGAACGAGCCCTTGAAGCCGGTCGAGACCTGGTTGTTGACGATGCCGGCGGCCGCGCGGCGGTTGCCGAGCGTCTCCAGGCGCGCGCGGAAGTCGTCGCCGACCGCGGGGCCGAAATCGACGCCGAACGGGTTGTAGTAGCTGTCCCGCGAAATCGTGGCACCGTACACCGCGCCGTACACGGCGGGGGCGAGCTGGAACGCGGAAGACGTCTTGTTGCTCAGGATCGACAGGTAGGCCTCTACGTTGTCGGTGAGCTTGTAGTTGCCGTTGAGGAACAGCCCGGTACGCTCCTGCGGGGTCAGCACGAGGTTCACCGTCGCGTAGTTGTACGCGTCGTTCTCGGCCTGGTAGCAGTGGTAGTCGGTCGCCACGTTCATGCCGCTCGCGCCTTCGTTGCGCGAGATGTACGTGCAATCGTAGATGTCGCGGAACTCCTGCGGCACGCGGATGCGTCCGTACGGAGCCGCGGGCGAACCGCCCACGAAGGTGCTGATCGGGGACGACGTCGATCCGAGGCGCGAGATCGCATCCTTCGAGAAGTCGCGGTTGCCCGAGAGCACGCCGTCGATCTTCTTGTAGTTGATGCCGGCCATGATGCTGCCACGGTCGGAACTGTGGCCGAACGTGAAGCTGTAGCCCTGGCTCTCGGCATCATCCTTGTCGGAGATGCCGTAGTCGAGCGCGAACTCCGCACCCTGGTAGTCGCTGCGCAGGATGAAGTTCACGACGCCCGCGATCGCGTCCGAGCCGTACACGGCCGAGGCGCCCGAGGTCAGCACTTCAATGCGCTCGACCATGTTGGCCGGGATCGCGTTCGGGTCGCCGCTGAGGTAGCGGTGGCCGTTGATCAGCACGAGCGTGCGCGGCGAACCGAGGCCGCGCAGGCCGATGCTCGTGAAGCCGGTGCCGCCCGAGTTGTTGACCTGCGGATTGGTGTTCGGACCAGTGACCGCCGGCAGCGACTGCACGAGGTCGCCGAGGGTCAGCTTGCCGGTCTTCTCGATCGCGGCGCGATCGATCGTGACGACGGGGTTCGAGGTTTCGATGTCGACGCGACGGATGTTCGAACCCGTCACCGTGATCGTTTCGAGTTGCTGGCTGGACGCTTCGTCCTGTGCGACCGCGGGTGCGGCGAACAGGCCGAATGCCGCGAGCGCGGCAGCCGGCGCGACGCCCCTGCTGGCGCGGGCGGCGGCGGCCGAGGCGGCCAATGCCTCGACTATGGATTCTCGGAGCAGCGTGTGTCGCATGTATTTCTCCCTGGTTTCAGGATGGTCATCCGTCGGCCAGGGCTGGCCGCGGACTCCCCACGAACATTAGGAAAACGTGAAAGCCCTGCCTTGACGAGTTCTTGCAGGGAGGGATGCAGAAATCGAGAAAAGCCCTCAGGCCGCCGCGCGGTCGCCTTCGCGCAGCGACGTTGCGGTGACGCCGAAGCGGCGCTTGAACGAGCGCGAGAACGCGCAGCGGTTCTCGAACCCGCTCGCACGCGCGATTTCGGTGATCGCCATCGAGCTCTCGTGGACGAGCCTGCGCGCGCGCGTCAGGCGCTGCTCGACCAGCACCGCGTGCGGCGTGTCGCCGAAGACCGTGTTGAACGCGCGGATGAAATGGCAGGGCGAGTAGCTCGCCATGCGCGCGAAGTCGTCGATGCCGAGGTCGAGGTGGCAGCTCGCCGCCATGTAGTTGCGCACGCGCAGCAGGCGCAGGAACACGTTGCGTCGCTGTGCGTGCGTGCGGCCGGGGCAGCGCGCGATCAGGGGCTGGAACGCCGACTGCAGGTCGCCGAGCAGGCTCGCGAACGCGGCCGCTGCGGCGAGCGTGCCCGCTTCGTCCTCCGCGGCCGCCTCGCGCAGCAGGCGCATCGCGGCGCGGCGCAACGTGCGGTCGGCCTCGTGCACCGCCGGCAACAACGCGGGTTCGACGCCGACGCCGATTTCGATGCCGCCGGCGATCGCCTGCCAGGCACGCGCCGGAATGCGCAGCGCGAGCCACAACGCCGAGCCGCGCCCGATCACCTGCAACGGCTGCCCCGCTTCGGCGACCAGCACCTCGCCGGTCGCGAGCAGACGCATCGCATCGCCGTCGGCGACCTGCACGCGGCCGCGCAGCGGCACCACCACGACCGAAGGCTGGCGTTCGCCGTGCAGCACGCAACCGCGTCCGCCGCCGAGCACCACCCGAATCCCCTCGTGACCCGCGGCGCCCCATTCGAGGCGACCGCCATTCTGCAAACGTTCGCTTTCCACACGCATGTTGCATCCTCGCGGCTGATGGTTTGCCGATCCTGTCGTCCGCGTGTGCAGCGAATCAGGAAGATCGGCCTAGATTTCGCCGTGGAGGCGCTTCGTATCCACGAAGGAACTCCGAAGGACGCGGATCCGGCACGGCCTGGCGCAGCGCGTGGGCGCGCGCGAAGGCGGATCCGGACACGGGCGTTCGCCGGAGGGCAGCCCGGACGGAAACCATCCGGGCCGGATCGCGAAGCGTCCGGGACCGGGGTCGTTCCTCGCGCGTCGCGCGCCAGCCGACGCCCGTAGGGTTACGCGCCGGTCCAACGAGATGCGGGAATGCGCGACGGCCTCACGCTCCCCGGGTGGACGCAGGAAGGTCGCTGACGGCTGGAAGCGGGTGGAGGTGCCGGGTTGGCCGGTGCGCCGCGCGGCGTTGCGCCGGTGCGCGTGGAGGCGCGTCAGCCGCGCGTGACGACGTGCGCGCCGCTCGCGCGCTGCAGGCGCAGCGCGCCGATGTCGGTATCGACCTCAGCCGCGCGCACGACCACGAGGTGGCGATGGTCGCGCGTGATGCTGAAATTGAGGTCGGCCACCGCGACCGGCAACTGCGTCAGCACGACATCGGTCTCCGTGGCCGGGTCGAAGCGATGGATCGCACCGCGTCCGATCGCATGCGTCACGATGTAGTAGAGCTGCCCGCCGGACACCAGCCAGCCATCGATGTTGGCCGGCGTGATTGCGCTCGTCACGAGTTGCTCGGCACCCGTGGCGGGATCGATCCGGAACAGGCCGGGCTGGTTGATCCGCGTGAACCAGATCGAGCCTTCGACGAGATCGAGCTCGTGCCGGCCGACGCCGCGCGCGACGACCTTGCGCTCGACCGCCCGGCCCTGCTCGCTCGCGAATTCGACCAGCTCGCGTGCGCCGTCGTCCGCCTTGATCACCGCCATGTAGCGACCCGGCGTGGTCGAGTAGACACCGTAGCGCACGTCCTCTTCGCCCGAGGTGAGCACGGTGCGCTTGCGCGTCGCGAGATCGATCTCGATCAGGTGGCCCCAGCCTTCGCCGCGCGCGGTGATGAGGAGGCGCGAGCCGTCGCGGCGCCAGACCGGATAGCGCAGGTTCGGCTCGTCCGCATCGGTCAACGCATGCGTCTCGCCGGTCGCGGGATCGTGCACCCAGAGCTGCTGCGAGCCGCTGCGATCGGAGACGAACGCGATGCGGTCGTCCACCGGCGACATCATCGGCGCGCCGTCGTTGCCGGTCGACGGGGCCAGCGCGAGCGGATCGCCGTCCGCAGGATCCAGCGGCACGCGCGCGAGCTGCGTGCGCAGGCGCGGGATCTCGTAGACCACCGCATCGGTGGCGCGCGCCGCGCTCGGGTGCTCGGCCGGGTACACGTCGAGCGATTCCACGTGGCCGTCGTCGAGCGACACGACATACAGTCCCTGCGGGCCCGCGTGCCCCGACGAGAACACGATCGCGTCGCCACCCGGCAGCCAGTCGAAGCCACGGATGCGGCTCGCGAGCCGCGTGATGCGCCTGACGGCGCCGCCTTCGGCCGGCATCACGTAGAGGTCGCTGTACGGGTTGGTCCCGCGCCGGAACGCGATGAGGCTGCCGTCGGGCGAATGGCGCGCATCGAGATCGATGTCGCTCGCGTCGCGCTCGTAGCGCAGCACGCGTGGCGGCGCGCCGTCGACCGGCACCGACGTCACGATGCGCGCATTCGCGGCGCTCGGCGAGGTCATCAGCAGGCTGCGCGCGTCGGGCGACCACGAGAAGTAGTCGAGCGTGTTTTCTACGCACGCGGCCACCTCGCGTGCATGCCCGCCGAAGGAGGATTCGAGCAGGATCGTGCACTGCCCGCGCGCATGGTGCATGTACGCGATCGCGGATCCGTCCGGCGACCACACCGGATGGCAGTCCTCGCCGGCCTCTCCTCCGAGCAGGGTCGTGCGCGACGGCTCGATGCCGCGCACGACGATACGGCTTCCCGAAGGCGCGTCCTCGCCGACCGAATAGGCGATGCGCAGGCCATCGGGCGAGATGCGCGGCAGCAGTTCCGGACCCGGGTCGGAGGTCAGCGACCGGCGATCGGCGATGTTCCAGCGCGGCGGTTCGGCAGCGGCCGCAGGGGACGGCGACGTCCGCCCGCGCGTCGTCGCGATCGCGGCGATCGCGGCCAGGCCGATCGCGGCTGCGAGCGCCAGCCACTTCGCCCGACGCATTGCACGTGGCGGAGGCGCCTCCGCACTGCGCTGCGGCGCTGGCGCGTCCGGTGAACGCGCGTTCGGATCCTCGTCGAAGAATCGCACTTCCGCGACGAGGCGATAGCCGAGGCGCGGCAGCGTCTCGACGTAACGCGGCGAATTGAGGTCTTCGCCGAGTGCCCTGCGCAGGTCCTTGACCGCCTGGGTCAGCACGTCGGGCGTCGGGCAGGTACCCTTCCAGACCTCGTCGAGCAGGTCGTCGCGGCTCAGCGTGCGACCGCTGCTGCGCGCCAGCTGCAGCAGCACCGCGGCGGCCTTCGGGGTCAGGCGCGTGCCCTCGGATCGCGTGAGCACGCGCAGCGTGTCGGTGTCGACGACGTGGTCGCCGACCTGCAGGTAGCGCTGCGAATCCTGTCTCAACGTGAAGACCGCGTTCATGCCCCACCACTGATCACGGATGGAATGACGAAGGACATCGTACTTTCGTCGCACGCCGGCGGGCAAGTTGTGCAACGCCGCCGCGTACCCATCCCGTACCGATGTCCGCGCTTCCGGCAACGCGCGGCGTCGCCTCGATGTGGCGGAGCTTGCCGGTTCGCGCCCACCAGCGGCGTGCCGCGCACGCCGGAGCGAAGCCCGAACGCGGCGAGTCGTGGCCGACCGACGCCCCGCAGTGGTGCGTGCTTGCGCGAGGGGCGCGCGCCGACTAGCCTGCCGGTCTGCCTTGCGAGGAGTCTTCTTCCATGCGTCGTACCGTCGTCCGCCTTGCCGTGTTCCCGGTGGCCACGCTCGCCGTCGCCCTGCTCTCGCCGGCGGCCAGCGCAGCGGAGCCAACCGCCCGCGATGCGCGCGCCGCGCATGCGTTCGTCGAGCGCATGAACAGCGGGTTCAAGGCCGAGTACCTCGCGCCGAGCGCGGCCGAGTGGGTCGCACAGACCTACATCACCGACGACACCCAGATGCTCACCGCGCGCGCGAACGAGGGCTGGCTCAAGTGGCTCGCCGGGCAGGTCGAGCAGGCGCGCGCATTCGGCGACGTCGAAGGCATCGATCCGCGCGACCGCCGCGCGCTCGAGCTGCTCAAGCAGCAGACCGCGATGCCGGCGCCGAAGGATCCCGCGCATCTGACCGAGATGACGACGCTTGCATCGAAGCTGACCGCTGCGTACGGCGCCAGCAAGTACTGCAAGGATCCGGCCGACGCGGACAGCTGCCGCAACCTCGACCAGCTGTCGAAAGTGCTCGCGGACGATCGCGACTGGGACCGCGCGCTCGACGCCTGGGCCGGCTGGCACCGCGTCGGTCGCGGCATGCTCGATGACTACCGCCGCTTCGCCGCGCTGCTCAACGAAGGTGCGCGCGACCTCGGGCACGCCGACGCCGGCACGATGTGGCGCTCGGCCTACGACATGCCGGCCGATGCGTTCGCGCGCGAGACCGACCGGCTGTGGTCGCAGGTCGAGCCGCTCTACGACGACCTGCAGTGCTACGCGCGCCATCGCCTCGCGACGAAGTACGGCGAGCGCATGCCCGACGATGGCACGATTCCCGCGCACATCACCGGCAACATGTGGGCGCAGGACTGGTCGGCGCTCTATCCGTTGCTGCAACCGTATCCGGGCGCGGGCAACCTCGACGTCGATGCGCGCCTCGAAGCGCAGCAGGCAGCCGCGCTCGCCGATGCGCGCAAGGCGTTCAAGGGCACGCCCTCGCCGGTGGAAGCCGCCGCGATCGAGCGCGAAGCCGAACTCGCGACAGCGCGTGCGATGGTCAAGCGCGCGGAAGATTTCTACACCTCGCTCGGCATGCCCGCACTGCCCGAGTCGTTCTGGCAGAAGTCGATGTTCCTGCGCCCGCGCGACCGTGACGCGCTGTGCCACGCGAGCGCGTGGCCGATGGACATCGGCACCACCGACGTGCGCATCAAGATGTGCATCCGGCCGACCGAGGAAGACCAGTACACGATCTACCACGAGCTCGGCCACATCTATTACTACCTCGCGTACAACGAGCTCGAGCCGATCTTCCAGGGCGGCGCGAACGACGGCTTCCACGAGGCGATCGGCGACACCGTTCGCCTCAACCTCACGCCCGCTTATCTCGCCCGGATCGGGCTCGCCGGCAGCGCGGGCGCGGACGAGAAGGCGATGCTCAACGCGCAGATGAAGCTCGCGCTCGAGAAGGTCGCGTTCCTGCCGTTCGGCCTGCTGATCGACAAGTGGCGCTGGGGCGTGTTCGACGGCTCGATCCCGCCGGAACGCTACAACGAAGGCTGGTGGGAGCTGCGTCGCAAGTACCAGGGCCTGTCCTCGCCGGTCGCCGCGGCCGCCGGCGACTTCGATCCGGGCGCGAAGAACCACGTGCCGACCAACGTGCCGTACATGCGTTACTTCCTCGCGCACATCCTGCAGTTCCAGATGCAGCGCGCGCTGTGCGAAGCGGCAGGGCACAAGGGACCGCTCGCGCAGTGTTCGATCTACGGCAACAAGCAGGCCGGCGCGAAATTCTGGAAGATGCTCGGCCACGGCGCCGAACAGCCGTGGCAGCAGACCCTGAAGGAACTCACCGGCAAGGAGGAGATGGACGCTAGCGCGATCATCGACTACTTCGCGCCGCTGCACGCCTGGCTCAAGGAACAGAACAAGGGCAAGAGCTGCGGGTGGCGGTGAAGCAGGGAATCGAGAATGGGGAGTCGGGAATGGTTCAAGCAGCATGCGGATGCCTGCCATTCCCTTCTCGCCACGCATCTCCTGCCCTGACTATTCCCTATTCCCGATTCCCCATTCCCGGACCAAAGCCATGCAACGCTGGATCAAGCTCCCCGACGGCCGTTTCATCGACGCGAACCGCGTTGCGTTCATCAGCAAGCCCGAGACCTTCGCGCGCATCGACGAGGACGGCAACGACCTCGGCCTCGGTTACTCGGTGAACATCGGCACCGATTTCCCGCGCGAGTCGCAGATCAACGTGACCGGCGGCAAGGACGAGGTGTATGCGGTGTTGCGCAGCCTGCTCGGCCCGTCGTCGGGTGCCGCGGCGACCGGCCAGGGCTGAGGCGGGCGCGACCGGTCCGGTGGAGGCGTCGATGGACCGTTTCACGGGCGGTTGCCTCTGCGGCGGCGTGCGGTTCGTGGCGACGGGTCGGCCGTACCGGGTCGGCCTGTGCCACTGCCTCGACTGCCGCAAGCATCATGGCGCGCTGTTCCATGCGTCGGCGATCTTCCCGGCCGACGCGGTCGCGATCGAAGGCGAGACGCGCGAGTATGCGGGCCGGCACTTCTGCCCGCGCTGCGGCTCGCCGGTGTTCGCGCCCAGCGGCGATGAAATCGGGGTGAACCTCGGATCGCTGGATGCGATCGACCAGCTGCAACCGAGCTACGAACTCTGGACGGTGCGCCGCGAGGCGTGGCTGCCCGCGTTCCCGCTCGCACACCGTTACGAACGCGATCGCGACGATCCGGGCAGGCGCGGCGAATAGCCCTCGCCATCGCGCGCGTGCTAGCGACCTTCGGGCGGTTGCCAGAGTTCGATCTTGTTGCCTTCGGGATCGATGACCCAGCCGAACGCGCCGTATTCGGAACGCTCGACCTTGTCGACCACGTTGCAGCCTTCGCTGCGCAATGCAGCCAGCAGGCCGTCGAGGTCGGCCACGCGGAAGTTCACCATGAAGCTCGCGCTGCCGGGCGCCATGTACTGCGTGTCCGCGGCGAACGGGCTCCAGATCGTCGTGCCCGGCGCACTGTCCGCGCCGCCCCAGTTGAACACCGCGCCGCCCCAGTCGGTGACGTCGATGCCGAGGTGATCGCGGTACCAAGCGGCCAGCCCCTTCGGGTCGGCCGCCTTGAAGAAGATCCCGCCAATGCCCGTTACGCGCTTCATGGCCGACTCCGGTTATCGAACGACGGGAGTATCCGCGTTTCCGGTGGCAGCTGCATGCGTGCGATCAGGGCGCCATCGGCGGCGCCTGCCCGCCGCGCTCGATGCGCCGGTACAGGCGCCATGCACCGAACCCGATCGCGGTCGATGCGAGCGCGCCCAGCGCGAGGCCGGGCGCACTGTGCGACAGCAGCGGCGACAACACCCCGGCGATCGCCGCGCTGATGACGAGGCTGATGAAGGCCTGCAGCGACGACACCGCGCCACGGTGCTGCGGGAAGCGGTCGAGCAGCAACAGGGTCAGGGTCGGGAAATTGATGCCGATCCCGATTGCATGCAGGCCGATCGGCAACACCGACCACGGCACGCGCGGCTCGGCCAGCGCGAGCGTCACGACGAGATTGAGCGCGGATGCGACGAGCATGATCGCGTAGCCGAGGCGCACGGTCGCGGTCGCGCTGAGGCGACCGGCGAGGCGACCGGACAGGAACGCGCCGATCATCATGCCCGTGATCGCGGGCACGAACAGCCACGCGAAACTGGCCTCGTCGAGTCGCAGCAGGTCCAGCACGAATGCAGGCGCCGAGGAAATGTAGACCCACAGCGCATTGAAGTTGAGCGAGCCTGCGAGCGCGAGCGGGAAGAACGCGCGGTCGACGAGGATCATGCGCCAGGTGCGAGCGAGCCCGCCGGGCGACAGCGGCGTGCGGCGCGAGGGCGGATGCGTCTCGGGCAGCCACGCGGCGCAGGCGATGCACAGCAGCAGCGCGAAGCCGGCCAGCAGCCAGAAGATCATCGGCCACCGGCTGAAGGTCACGACCCAGCCGCCGACGATGGGAGCGATCGCCGGCGCGAGCCCGAAGATCATCGATACGGTCGACATCAGCTTCTGCGCTTCGACACCATCGAAACAGTCGCGGATGATCGCGCGGCCGACGATCAGGCCCGCGCCGGCCGACATGCCCTGGAGTGCGCGGAACGCGAGCAGCGCCTCGATCGAACCGGCGAGCGCGCAACCGACCGATGCGAGCGCGAACACGAACACGCCGACGAGGATCACGCGGCGCCGACCGAGCGCGTCGGAGAACGGTCCGTGGAACAGCGACATCAGTGCGTACGCGAGCAGGTAGGCGCTGATCGTCTGCTGCATCGCGACCGGGTCCGCGCGCAGCTCGGCACCGATCGCCGGGAAAGCCGGGAAGATCGTGTCGATCGAGAACGGGCCGAACATCGCGAGCGCCGCGAGCAGCGGCGCGAGCGTTCGGCGGCGGGGTTGCAGGACGACGTTCATCAGGGGAGGCCCGGGGCGGCCCGGCATGCTACACCACGATATCCACCCGGCGCGGACGCCGGCGCGGCATTGCCCGGAGCGGCCGCACTTTGCACAATGCCCGCGGCGAAGCCGCTGCTGGTGGCCCATGCGCAAGGCACGTTCGCGAACCCGCGTCGAGGAACTGCTCGCGCTCGCCGGCGTGCGCATCGACGGCAGCGCGCCACACGACATCCGGGTCCACGACGATCGGCTGCCTGCGCGCATCCTGGCGCACGGATCGCTCGGCCTCGGCGAGGCCTACATGGATGGCTGGTGGGACAGCGACGCGCTCGACGAATTCCTGTTCAGGCTCATCGACGCGCGCCTCGACGAACGCGTCGGCGGCCTCGAGGACGCCTGGCTGTTCCTCAAGTCGCGCCTCGTCAACCTGCAGCACGGCCGTCGCGCCTACGAGATCGGCGAGCGCCACTACGACCTCGGCAACGACCTGTTCCGCGCGATGCTCGGCGCGCGCCTCGTCTACAGTTGCGCGTACTGGAACGAGGCGCGCGACCTCGACGCGGCACAGGAGGCCAAGCTCGGTCTCGTGTTCCGCAAACTCGGCCTGCAACCGGGCATGCGCGTACTCGACATCGGATGCGGCTGGGGCGAAGCGCTCAAGCTCGCCGCGCAGCGCCACGGCGTCGAGGGCGTCGGCGTCACCGTCTCGCACGAGCAGGCCGCGTATGCGCGCGAACTGTGCGCCGGCCTGCCGGTCGAGATCCGCGTGCAGGACTACCGCGAGGTGGACGGTCGATTCGACCGCGTGTTCTCGATCGGCATGTTCGAACACGTCGGCCTCAAGAACTACCGCACCTATTTCGAGCTCGCCCGCCGCGTGACGGCCAGCGACGGCCTGTTCCTGCTGCACACGATCGGCTCGAACGTATCGTCGAACCACACCGACCCGTGGATCGCGAAGTACATCTTCCCGAACTCGATGGTGCCGTCGGCCGAGCAGATCGCCCGGTCGGCGGAAGGCTTGTTCGTGATCGAGGACTGGCACAACTTCGGCGCCGATTACGACCGCACGCTGATCGCGTGGCGCGACAACTTCGATGCGGCCTGGCCGAGCCTCGAAGCCGCCTACGGCGAACGCTTCCGGCGCATGTGGCGCTTCTACCTCTCCGCATCGGCCGCGGTGTTCCGCGCGCGGCGCGACCATGTCTGGCAACTGGTGCTTTCGCCCGGCGGCGTGCCGGGCGGCTACCGCGCGCCGCGTTGAATCCTTCGCCGCCTGCGGCAAGTCATCCGCGGCCTCGCCACCCCGGCGCGCCTATCTCGCCCTCACGCGTTGCGGCACAATTGGCGGCTGCGCCGGATTGGAGGCGCCCCGATTCCGGACGACGCGATGAGCCTGCAGGCCAGCCACGAACAGATTCCGCTCAAGGACTACGCGGAGCGTGCGTACCTCGACTACTCGATGTACGTCGTGCTCGATCGCGCACTGCCGTTCGTCGGCGACGGCCTCAAGCCGGTGCAGCGTCGCATCGTGTACGCGATGAGCGAGCTCGGCCTCGATGCGACGTCCAAGCCGAAGAAGTCCGCGCGCACCGTCGGCGACGTGATCGGCAAGTTCCATCCGCACGGCGACAGCGCGTGCTACGAGGCGATGGTGCTGATGGCGCAGCCGTTCTCGTACCGCTATCCGCTCGTCGATGGCCAGGGCAACTTCGGCTCGCAGGAAGATCCCAAGTCGTTCGCGGCGATGCGCTATACCGAATCGCGCCTGACGCCGATGGCGGAGCTGCTGCTGTCCGAGCTCGGCCAGGGCACGGTCGACTGGGTGCCGAACTTCGACGGCACGCTGCAGGAGCCGTCGTGGCTGCCCGCGCGCGTGCCGCACGTGCTGCTCAACGGCTCCACCGGTATCGCGGTCGGCATGGCGACCGACATCCCGCCGCACAACCTGCGCGAGATCGCGAGTGCCTGCATCCGGTTGCTCGACGAACCGTCCACGAGCATCGCCGAGCTCTGCGAGCACGTGAAGGGCCCGGACTTCCCGACCGCAGCCGAAATCATCACGCCGGCGGCCGAGATCACCGCGATGTACGCGACCGGCAACGGTTCGGTGCGCTGCCGTGCGGTCTGGCGCCGCGAAGACGGCAACGTCGTCGTGACCGCCCTGCCCTACCAGGTGTCGCCGTCGAAGATCGTCGAGCAGATCGCGAACCAGATGCGCGCGAAGAAGCTGCCGATGATCGAGGACATCCGCGACGAATCGGACCACGAGAATCCGATCCGCATCGTGCTGATCCCGCGCTCGAACCGCATCGACCTCGACGAGATGATGCAGCATCTCAATGCGACCACCGATCTCGAGAAGAGCTACCGCATCAACCTCAACCTGATCGGCCTCGACGGCAAGCCGCAGGTCAAGAACCTGCGCCAGATCCTGTCGGAGTGGCTGCGCTTCCGCCAGGCCACGGTGACGCGCCGCCTCGAGTTCCGCCTCGGCAAGGTCGAGCGCCGCCTGCACCTGCTCGAAGGCCTGCGCATCGCGTTCCTGAACCTCGACGAGGTGATCCGGATCGTGCGCAGCGAGGACGAGCCGCGCCCGGTGCTGATCGCGCGCTTCGGCCTCAGCGACGAACAGGCCGACTACATCCTCGAAACGCGCCTGCGCCAGCTCGCGCGGCTCGAGGAGATGAAGATCAATGCCGAGCGCGACCAGCTCGAGGAAGAGCGCGCGCGCATCAGCGTCGTGCTGAAGTCGCCGGCCAAGCTCAAGTCGCTGATCAAGGACGAGCTGCGCGAGGACGCGAAGCGCCACGGCGACGACCGCCGCTCGCCGCTGGTCGAGCGCGCGGTTTCGCAGGCACTCGACGAAACCGCGCTGGTCGCGAGCGAGCCGGTCACCGTCGTGCTCTCGACCAAGGGTTGGGCGCGCGCGGCTAAGGGTCATGACGTCGATGCGACCGAACTCGGCTACCGCGAGGGCGACACCTACCTCGCGAGCGCGAAGGGGCGCACGACGCAGCAGGCCGCATTCATCGACTCGACCGGGCGCAGCTATTCGACGCCCGCACACACCCTGCCATCCGCGCGCGGCAACGGCGAACCGCTGACCGGGCGATTCACGCTGCCGGCGGGCGCGCGCTTCGATGCGGTCGCGATCGCGGACCCGTCCTCGAAACTCGTCCTCGCGTCCGACCATGGCTACGGCTTCGTGACGAAGTTCGAAACCCTGCTCGCGAACAAGAAGGCCGGCAAGCAGGTGCTCAACATCGACGAGGATGCGCGCGTGCTCGCGCCCGCAGCGGTCGCCGACAGCGCGCGCGACCGCATCGTCGTGGTCACCAACGCAGGGCATCTCCTGATGTTCTCGGTCGCGGAACTGCCCGAACTCGACAAGGGCGGCAAGGGCAACAAGCTCATCGAGATCCCGAAGGCGAAGCTCTCCTCGGGCGAACGCGTCGCCGGGATCGCGGTCGTCGGCGAAGGCAAGGGCGAGGTCACCGTCTACGCGGGACAGCGCAAGCTCACGCTGAAATGGGCCGACCTCGTCGAGTACGGCGGCAATCGCGCGACACGCGGCAGCTTGCTGCCGCGCGGGCTGCAGCGCGTGGAGCGCATCGAAGCGGGCGTCTGATTCCGCGCTGAAGCGGCTGCATTTGATTGATCGGCACGCGCCGTGCCGGGAAACCTGTACCGCACCCTACCCGCCGGACCCTTGGAAGGCTTGCGTTGGGTCGGCGACCTGCAGTCTGGCCGCGTCTCATTTGTACGAGGTGACGGTCATGGGCGAAAACGTCTGTCGCAGGTTTCCAATTCACGGCCTCGCGCTGGTGCTGGTGGCGGGTTCCGGCGGCGCGATCGCTGCGAGCATCGTGACCGCGCCCCAGGGCGGTGTCGCGCGCTGGGCCGGTCTGGCCGCGAAGGAGTGCGGGATCCACGGCAAGCGCTACCCCGCGGTCGACGCGGTCTGCTACTACCCGGTCGACATCCGCACGAAGCCCGGCGCGCATGAAATCGCGCTGTGGGATCAGGACGGTCGCCAGCACCTCGGCATGCTGCGCGTGCAGGACGCGCAGTTCCCCGAAGTCGAAATGAAGTTGCCCGAATCGCTGCAGCGCTACCTGACGCTCACCGAAGAGGACAAGGCGCGCGCCGCCGATGAGCGCAAGAAGATCTCGGCGGTGCTCGACGGCAGCGATGGCCCGCCGCAGTTTTCCTTGCCGCTGGCGCAGCCTGCCGGGAACCTCCCGGCCAGCGAAGATGACTTCGGCAGCACGCGCAAGTTCGACGACGAACACTCGAGCCTGCACAGCGGCCGCGATTACCCGGTCGGAGCGGGCAATGCGGTCAAGGCCGTCGCCGACGGCACGGTCTCGCTGACCGGCGATCACTTCTTCGCGGGCAAATCGGTCTATGTCGACCACGGCGGCGGTCTCGTCAGCATGAACTTCCATCTCGACGAGATCGCGGTGGCCGATGGGGAAACCGTCAAGCGCGGGCAGACGCTCGGCAAGATCGGCAGCACGGGTCGTGCTACCGGGCCCCACCTTCATCTCGGATTGCGCTGGCTCGGCGAGCGCATCGACCCCGCCCTGCTGCTCGCGAACCCGACCACCCTGCCGTCGGTCGCCGACAGCAGCGAGGAAGCGCAGCGCAAGATCGAGAAGGCCGAGCAGAAGGAACCGGACGAGGACGACGTGCTCGACGAAAGCTGAGCACGATCGCGCGCAGCGGTCCAAGCCTCACGGTTGCTTCGCAAAAAAAAGGCCTCCCCGAAGGGAGGCCTTTGAAGGTGTCGCAGTGTCGGGCGGTTACGGGATGGTGATCGCGTTGCCCGCGCTGTTGTAGGCGTACTCCAGCGTCTGCGCCGGGAAGCCGTCCGGCGAGGTCGTGGTCACGTGGATGTAGCCGTAGTTCATCTGGCCCGTGCCCTCGTTCATGAACGCGATGCCGAAGTAGCCATCCGCGCCATTCCACCAGTTGCCGGTCAGTCCGATCGATGCGGCGAGGATCTGCGAGGCCGGACCGATCGTCGCGCCCGACTGCAGCACGTCGAAGCTCACGCCATCGGAAGACACGCCACCCTGGCCCGGGACGGCATCGCCATACCAGTACACGTACAAGCCGTCGCCGCCGTTGTATAGGTTGATGTCATCCACGCGGCCTGCGTTGTAGGGCAGGTAGGTGCCCGTCACGAGGTCGAGCGCGCTGCCGTCGAAGTCGTTGGCGACCGGCAGGTTGATCGCGCCCGTCACGATGTCCGGATCACCGGTCTGCGCGGGGTCGAAGCCGTCGCAGAAGATCGTGTCGGCCGCACTGCACGGCTCGCCGACCACCGCCTCGACCGTCAGCGCCACCGGCACGTTCACCAGCGGGGTCACCGGGTCGTTGCTGGTCACGCACAGGTTGGCCGAGTAGGCACCCGCGGCCATGCCGGTCGCATCGACCGTCACCGTCGCCGCCTGGCTCGCGCCGCCCGCCAGCGAACCGGCTGCCGGCGACACGCTCAGCCACGGCACGTCGGCCGGGTTCTGGCAGGTCGGGCCACCGCCGCCGTTGGTCATCGACACCACCATCACCAGGTGGAAGTCCGGGAAGCCCGGGCCGACCGATGCTGCCGGCGTCGGCTGACTGATGCCGCAGGTCGCCGAGGACAGGAACGTCGGGTGCGTTTCCGCGCTCGCGTTCGCGCCCGGGAAGAACTGGCCACCGGCCGCATTGCCGTCGGTGTGCCACTCCACCACCAAGTCCTTGCCCACGGTGTCGTCGATCGCGCCGCTCACCGGCACGTTCACCACGGCCAGGCCGCTGTCGATCGTGCCGTTCGCGGTGCCGATCAGGGTCAGCGAACCGGTCGGGATCGTGTTGACCGGCGTGGAATGCGCGACCGTGTACAGGTTCACCGTGAACGGCAGGCCGTTCGGACCGGTGCTGCCCGAGGAGATCGTCACGCTCGTGACGTTCGCGCTCGCGCCGACCGCCGGGTGCTCGTTGAAGTAGAAACGACGCCACCAGCTGTTGTCGGCCGTGCTGGTCCCCTGCACGCCGCACGACACGCCCTCGTCACCCGGGGCGTTGTCCGCGGTCTGCGAGAGGTCGAAGTCGCCGAGCAGGATCGGGCTGCCGTGCAGGCTGCCGGCCACCGTCGCGCTGCGCGTCCACTGGCCACTCGCGATCGGACCCGTGCGACGTGCGGCCATCGACTTCGCATGGCTGCTCGCCGGCTGCGCCGTCGTGCCTTCCTGGATCGCCCAGGTCAGCGTGCCGCCGCCGATGTTGGCGATCGTCAGCGGAGCGGAGTCGTTCGCGCCCGCATCGACCGTGAAGCCGAGCGAAGCCGGATCGACGTCGATCACCGGATCGGTGCCGCCACCGCTGGTCTCGAAGTTCGCGATGACCGTGCAGTCGGCCGTGATCGCGTTCGTCGTGAACACGTTGCCCGCGAGCGAACCGCCGCAGGTGCCGCCGACGTTGTCGATCTGGAAGCCCGAAGCCGGCGTCAGCGTGAACTGCGTCGTGGCGCCATTGGCCACCGACTGCGGCGTCGACGGGCTGATCGTGCCCGACGGGGTGCCGACGCTCGGGGTGACGGTGTGGTTGCCGCCGCCGCCACCGATCGTGACCGCCGCGCCACTGGTGTCGTGGCAGTAGTCGACGAGCGTCGCCGGGAAGCCGGGATTGGCGCCACCCGCGGTCGTGGTCAGGTGGGCGTAGCCGTAGCACACGCCCGCCGCGCACTCGTAGCGGAAGCCGAGGTAACCGTCCACGCCCGCGCGGAACGCGGTCATCGCGCCATTCGTGCGCGACCAGGTCGAACCCGGGCCGACCACCGCACCCGCCTGCAGCACGCTGTAGTTGGCGCTGTTCGTGGCAGGGGCAACCGCGGCATTGTTCGCCGGCGCGTTGTTCCACCACATCGTCATGCCGCTCGAGCTGTAGAGGTTGATGTCGTAGCCCGTAGCCGGGTCGTCATCGATCAACGCGCCCGTGGCCCAGTTGATCGAGAAGCCGTCGATCGTCGCGGGCAACGCATGGTTGATCGGACCCGAGCACTGGAACGTGTTGCCGTCGTTGACCGACAGCGTCGCGTTCGCGGCAGCCTGGTTGTCACCCTTGTCGGTGCTGAGGCCGCCTGCCGGGATCGTGTTGAGGAAGCTGCCCGCTGCCGGTGCCGTGACCGACACCGTGACCGTGCAGCTGCCCGAGGCCGGGATCTGCGCACCGGAGTTGAGGCTGACGCTGCTGCTGCCCGCTGCCGCGGTGACGGAACCACCCGTGCAGGTGGTGGACGCGCCCGGCGTTGCGGCGACGACCACGCCCGCAGGCAGGCTGTCGACGAGCGCCGCATCGAGCGTCGCGGGCGTCGCGTTGACGTTCGCGAGCGTGATCGTCAGCGTGCTGTTGGTGCCCTGCACGATGGTCGACGGCGCGAACGCCTTCTGCACCGTCGGCGGCAGGTCGCCACCACCCGCGCAGAACGCGATCGCCGCATTGACCGCGGCCAGCGCGTTGATCTCGCCCCATCCGGTCGCCTGGTTCGGGATGTTGCCCGGACCATCCGACGGGCTGCCGGTGTTGACCG
This sequence comes from Pseudomonadota bacterium, assembly GCA_023430685.1. Taxonomy (GTDB): domain Bacteria; phylum Pseudomonadota; class Gammaproteobacteria; order Xanthomonadales; family Rhodanobacteraceae; genus Dokdonella_A. The sequence continues at coordinate 41,092 of JAEYZH010000132.1, forward strand.
GGATCGCCGTCGCCGTGTTCATCATCAGCGTGCCGGTGATGCCGTAGTTGCCCTTCAGGCACGGCGCCGCACTCCACATCAGCGCGACGAGGCCGGCCGCATGCGGCGCCGACATCGAGGTGCCGTTGCTGAGGTAGTACGCCGTGTCCGACGTGTGGTCCGCCGCGCGGATGTTCACGCCCGGCGCCGACACGTTCGGCTTGAGGTTCGCGAAGCCGGCCGGATCCGGATAGTTCGGAAGGCCCGTGTTGAGGTTGTCGGTCGGACCCTTGTTGGAATGCGGCGCGTACTGGCCCGTGTCCTTGCTGGTCGAACCGATGCCGAGCACCTTGCCCGAACGCGCCGGATTGCCGACGGTGTTCAGCGGCGGGTTGTTCGGATAGCCGCAGTTGGACGCATTGCCGTTCGAGAAGATCGGCACGATGCCGGCCGCGATCCAGCCATTGATGACGCCTTCGTACCAGGTGTCGTAGCTCTGGCCGCAGTCGCCCCAGGAATTGTTGACGACGTCGGCATGCAGGGCCGGATTCGGGGACCCGCCCGCCGTCGTGGTCGGCGCGAGTGCGAACTGGCCGCATTCGAGCAGGCCCGCGTCGGTCGCGCCCGTTCCGCCGCCGGCGCCGAACCCGATGCACGCCATCCACTTCGCATCCGGCGCGACGCCGGTCTGGTTGGCGGCGCCGTCGTCACCGAGCATCGTGCCCATGGTGTGCGAACCATGCGGATGCGAGGTGCGCGGCGTGGCGGAATGGTTGTACGGGTCGTACCAGTTGTAGTTGTGGGTGAAGCTGCCGCCGCCGTTGTTGCCGCGGTACTTCCCGACCAGCGACTGGTGCGTGTAGCGAACGCCCGTGTCGATGTTGGCGACGACGATGCCGGCGCCCTTGAAACCCAGCGCCCAGACGCTCGGCACGTTGATGTGCGTGAGGTTGGTTTCAATCGCGAAGGTCTGCCACGGCGCCGTCTGCGCGTCCGGCTCGACCGGAAGCGGGATCTCGCGCTGCAGGCGAATTTCCTTGACATTCGGCGCGGAACGCAGCGCGTCGAGCATCGGGGCGTTCATGCCCGCGATCGCGATGCTGTTGTCGATCCACAACACGGTGTACTCGTGCGCGGCCTCGCTCAGCTGGAACTGGCCCGCGAGCGTCTGGCGCGCCTGCGCCTGCTGCCTGTCGGCGAACGACTTCAGGGTCTCGTAGACCCAGGTCGCGCGCGCGTCGCCACTCATGCCGAAGGCGGAGGAGAGATCGGCCTCGCCGCGGAACTTGACCAGGACTGCAGGTGCTTCGCCACGACTGACCGCGGTGAGCAACGCGGGATCGATCTTGACGGCGGTGAACGATGTTTCGTCGACGGCGGCCGCTTGCGCGATGTTGCCCGCTCCGGCCAGTACGGTGGCGGTGGCGATCGACATCGCCAGAGCCAGCGTCCGCGGCCATTGCGAGCGCACGCCGCCCTTCAATGCTTTCGACATGGAGTGAATCCCCGGGGGTTGTTCGACTAGGGGCGCATCGAGTCACCGGCGTACCGCAAGGCACACACCGGCGGTCAGGAATGCGGGAATGCACGACGCGAAAACCCGCGCCGTCCATCCACCTGTGTAACGCAAGCGTCGGGTCGGGTCAACAGACGCCGCCGTACGCGGCGCGCGAATCGAATACGATGCGCGACCGCTGCCGATATCCGCGAACGCCATGCCCCGACCTCCTGCTGCGCGCCTGCTCGCGCGCCTGTTCGTGCTGACCTTCGCGATCGCATGCGCCCTGCTCGCCACGGGCGCATGGCTGCTGCAGGGCAGCATGCCGCAGTATGAAGGTCGAGCCGCCAGCACCGCGCTGCGAGCCGCGGTCGTGGCGGAGCGCGATGCGCTCGGAACGCTGACCTTGCGCGGGCAGGACCGCACCGATATCGCATGGGCGCTCGGTTACGTGCACGCGCAGGAGCGCTACTTCGAAATGGACCTGCTGCGTCGTCGCGCAGCCGGCGAACTCGCGGAGCTCTTCGGCGAAGGCGCGCTGCGCGCCGACCGCGACGCGCGCGTGCACAGGATGCGCGCGCGCATGCGGCAGGCCTACGACGGATTCGACGCGGCCGCGCGTGCACCGATCGTTGCGTACACGGACGGCGTCAACGCGGGGCTCGGCGCGCTTTCGGTACGGCCGTTCCCGTACTTGCTGACCGGTACCAGGCCGACGCCGTGGAACGAGGTCGACAGCCTGCTCGTCGTCGCCGCGATGGCGTTCACGCTCAACGATGCGACGAACGCACGCGAACTCGCGTTCAGTCGCATGCATGCGGCGCTACCCGCAAGTGCATGGCACTTCCTCACCGCGCATGGAGGCAGTTGGGATGCGCCGATCGCCGGCGCCGCGTTCCAATGGCCCGAGCCACCACGTGCCGACGAGCTCGACCTGCGCACGCTCGACCCATCGCTGCTCGAGGGATCGAAGCAACCGGACGACGGCGTGCGCGGCAGCAACGCGTTCGCGGTCGCGGGCGCGCTCGCCGGCGGTCCGGCGCTGGTCGCCGACGACATGCACCTCGATCTGCGCGTGCCCAACCTCTGGTTCCGCGCGCGGCTGGTCTACCCCGATCCGCGTGATCCGCGGCGCACGATCGACGTCACCGGCGCGTCGCTCCCCGGCGCGCCCGCGATCGTGGTCGGCAGCAATGGCGAGGTGGCGTGGGGATTCACCAACGCGTATGCCGACGTGGCCGACTGGGTGCGCGTGGTGCGTGATCCGGACGATGCTTCGCGCTACCGCACCGCCGCGGGTTGGCAAACATTCGAACGGCATCAGGAAGTGATCCGCGTGAAGGGCGGAGACGACGTCGTGCTCGAGGTCGAGGACACGCGCTGGGGTCCGCTGCTCGCCACGGACACCGACGGCACGCCGCTTGCGCTCGCATGGAGCGCGCGCGAGCCCGGTGCGATCAACATCGAGCTGACGCGCCTCGAAGGTGCGCGCAGCGTCGGAGAGGCCGTCGCGATCGCGCACGCGAGCGGCATCCCGCCGCAGAACTTCATCGCCGGCGATCGCGCAGGCTCGATCGCGTGGACGATCGCGGGACGGCTGCCGCGACGCATCGGCGGGTTCGATCCGCGACTGCCGGCCGACTGGTCGCACGCGGGCACCGGTTGGGATCGCTGGCTCGAGCCGGGCGAGGTGCCATTGATTTCGAATCCGCCGTGGCAGCGCCTATGGAGCGGGAACCAGCGCGCGGTCGAAGGCGCGGCGCTCGCGCGCATTGGCGATGGCGGCTACGACCTCGGTGCGCGCGCGATGCAGATCCGCGACGGCTTGCGCGCCCGCGACGCGTTCACGCCCGCGGACCTGCTCGCGATCCAGCTCGATGATCGCGCGCAGTTCCTGCAGCGCTGGAAGGAGCTGCTCGATGCCGAACTCGCGCGCATGCCCGCCTCGGCCGAGACGACCGCGATCAGGGCCGTGCTCGTGCAATGGGAAGCGCGCGCGTCGACAGGCTCTGCTTCGTATCGACTCGTGCGCAGCTGGCGCAAGGAAGTCGTCGACCGCGTGCTCGACGCCTTCGCCGCCAAGGTGCGCGCGACGTACCCGGATTTTTCGATGCCGAAGCTCTCGCAGGCCGAGCACGCGGCCTGGAGCCTTCTGCAGCATCGACCCGCACACCTGCTGCCACCCGGCCAGGCGGACTGGAACACGTTCCTCGCCGATTGCACCGCACGGGTCGGGGAGCGGCTCGGCATCGATGGCGGCGGAGCCGCGCCACCGACCTGGGGCGAGCGCAATACCGCGCGCATCGCGCACCCCGTGTCGCGCGCGCTGCCCGCATTCGTCGCGCGCTGGCTCGACATGCCCGCCGATGAACTTCCGGGTGACAGCAACATGCCGCGCGTGCAGGGCCCCGCGTTCGGCGCTTCGCAGCGCTTCGCGGTGGCGCCCGGACGCGAGGCTGACGGCTATTTCATGATGCCCGGCGGCCAGAGTGGACATCCGCTCTCGCCCTATTACGGCGCGGGCCATGCCGATTGGGTGGCCGGGCGGCCCACGCCGTTCCTGCCGGGACCGGCCGAACACCTCCTGCACTTCGAACCCGCGCGCCCGGAGTAGCGCCGGGGTTGGCGATCGTCGCGATGCACGCGGACGATGCGGGACCACCTGGCATGAACGCGTCCGACGCAAAAAAAAAACCGCTGCGACCTCGCGATCGCAGCGGTTCGGATGCCGGCGCTCGCGCGCCGCTCCGGATCAGTTCCCTGGAACCAGCGTCGCAACCTGATAGGCGGCCGGCGTTCCGGCCTGCGCGACGTTCAGGCTTGCATTGCCCGCGACCGGCGCGCGATTGGAGACGAATCCGAACGAATACAGCGAACCCCAGTCCAGCGTCGGGCGCTGCTCGCGCGCGTTCCAGCTCGCCGAACGACCGTTGGCGGTCCACTGCACGCGGCCGCCCGTCGTGGTCGTGCGCCAGTCGGTCGCGCTGTTCGCATCGCCGTCGCGGAACGCGGTGGCCGAGGCCGTCGCGCCTGCGGGCAACGGCACGCTGAACGTGTCGAAGCCCTTGTTCGAGAGCACGCGCAGGTTCGGTTCGCTGCCGGTGGTCACCGCGCGCGCGAAGTCGAAGTTCATCACGGCGTACTCGTAGCGCCAGTTGCCGCCGCCGAGGTCGGTGACCTTGACCGCGACCTTGGCATGGCCTTCCGGAGCGACGAGTTCGGTGTTCATCGCGTTCGCGCCCGGGCTTGCCGGGTTCACCCAGCGATCGATCGCGGCGCCGAGCTTGTAGTTGGCCTGGCCACTGAAGGTCCAGTTGCCGCTGCTGTAGTTCGGGGTGCCGGTGACGGTCGCCATCGAGTTGTAGATGTTGATGTCGTCGCGCGCGACGTACCACGAATCCATCATGTAGGTCGCACCGGGATTCGCGGTCGCCGACACCTGCGACTCCGGCACCTTCATGCGACGCGTCCACGAGTCGTTGCCGTTGCCGTTCTCGACGCCGTTGCAGTCCGGATCCCAGATCGATCCGCAGCGTCCCCACTGTCCGGTCGCCGGAATGATTTCCGAGCGCGGGCCGAGGTCGCCGGGCGCGTCGTTGTTGCCGGTGCCGTAGGTATCGGTACAGCTGCGACCGAGCGAGTGCGAGTCACGGCAGCTGTCGGCGCAGCTGCCATTCGTCGTCAGCCATGCATGCTTCACGCTCGAGCGGCCGATCTGTTCGATGCTGCCGTCGGCGTTGAAGCGGTACAGGTTCCAGATCAGGTACGGATGCTGGTCGTTGTTGTAGGGCGGGACATTGCCGGTGAACATCTGCTGCCAGCGGATGTTGGCGGTGTACAGCGCCGAACTCGTGCCGAGCGGATCACCACCGATCGTCGACTGCAGGCTGCCGTTGTTGACGTTGTTCTTGAGCGTCGACGACGGCGCCCATGCGATCGTGCCGTTGCCGCTGGGGCCCGTGCAGCTCTGGCAGCCGACCGGCGAGACCGAAAAGCCCTGCATGAACAGGTCGGCCTGGTAGGTCTGGCCGGGCGCCTCGGGCACCGCGACTCCGGGCCACGGATACGGCGTGCAGGTGCCCGCGACCGCGTCCCCGCCCTGCACGAACACGCCCGCGTCGACCGCGAAGTCCGCGACGATCCAGCCGGCCGCCTGTGGCTGGCCAATGCGGCGCGCGAACGCGGCCGACATGCGCAGGTCCGATGCCTTCACCGCGAGCGTCTGGCGGTTGTCGACGAGTTCGAACATCACGCGGTCGATGTAGAACCACGCGCGCCCGTCGGCGCCGATCACGTCGAGGATGCCCGGCTCGTTCGCGCGCACGCGCATCGTGAGGTTGCGCAGGTCCAGCCGGCTGCCATCGGGCAGGCGCAGCATGTAGCCGCCGCGCATCTGCAGCGAACCGCCGCTGAAGCGCTCGAGCGCGCCGTAGCGCACGAGGAAGTCGAGCCCGCCGCTCTCGCGCAGGCCGAACCACTCGTGCTGTCGGCGATCGGTCGTCGTGAGCATCTGGTCACGCTCGGCGTCGACCGCGATGCCGAGGTTGCCGAGCAGGTCGTGGTTCCAGCGCACGCCGACTTCGCCGCCCCAGGCGGACCAGGTCTGCGTGCCCTGATTCGACGCATTCCCCGCGCGATCGATCACGCCGGCCCATGCCGCCGCCGGCAGGCAGGCCGCGGCGATTCCCAATCCAAGCAATAGCTTTCTCATCGTCACCCTCTCGAAACAATTGAAGGCACCCGCGCGCAGCGGCGCGCGGGCAGTGGGCAGGTCCTCTGCATGGCGGCGTCAGGGCGCCGCTTCGAAACCGTCCTCGAAGATCAAGTCGAGGTCAGGTTGCACCTCGACCGAAACCGGTACCTCGATCACTGCGTTCAGCGGGTCATTGCTGCGTACGCAGACGAGTGCCGAATGGTTGCCCTGCGCGAGTGCGGCGGCATCGACGCTCACGTCGATCACCGCGTTCGCACCCGCCGCGACGCTGCCCGAGTCCGGGCTGATGCCGAGCCAGGCCACCGCCACCGGGGTTGCGCACGACGTGGTCGCGGTATCGACCGTGTAGTCGAGCGAGCTGCCGGGATCGCCGGTGTTGGCCAGAGCGAAGCTGTCGGTGGCCTGCTGGCCCTCGACCACGATCACGTCGATTGGACCGCCGCTGACGTTAGCGGCCGGGATCGTCGGCACCGTTTCGACCCAGGGGCCGAACGGCACGATGGTCGGGCCGCGGCGCTTGCACACCATCGAGTCCTGCGGCAGGCAGTTGCCGCCGCTGCAGCCGGGCGGCCACTCGTTGCTCGACGTGTCGCGCACCGAAACGCGGTAATAGAGCGCGGTCGCGACGCCGGCGCCGACCAGGCTCTCGCCGTTGACGAGCGCGTCGTCGTCCATCGCGCACGCGCCGAGCGGATTGTCCGAGCGGTCGCCGTATTCGTTCGGATGCTGGCGCGTCGCCATCAGGTCGACGTTGTGGAAACCGCGCCCGGAATCATTCGCGGTCACCGAATAGTCCTGGCTGCCAGGTTCGAGCCGGTAACCATTGCCGGTGACGGGATTGTGCACCGACCACGTGACCGGACCACCGCCAGGACCGCCGCTCGCGTCGCGCAGGTCGCTGAACTCGGTGTTCTGGGCGACATCGTTGATGCTGACGACGTTCTCGACCGAGTTGTCGATCGCGAATTCCATGCGCCAGTAGTTGTGATGCCAGTGCGTGGTTTCGTTGCCGGTGCCATCGTTGTTGCCGAAACCGAACTGGGGCTCCATGCGGCCGTCGGCGTAGAACGTCCAGCGCGCGGTGTACTGGTACCAGGCGGCTGCATGCTGGGTGGTCAGCGTGACGTGGTCGCCACCATCCTCGACCGCGACGCCGGTGAAGCAATCGGCGGTGGCATTCGGGTAACCTGGCAACTGGAACGGGCAGTTGCCGTAAGACGTGAGCGGCGCGTTCGAGCGATCGCACGACGTGGTTGCGGTCGCCGGATCGAGCGAAATGCCGAGGTGGTTCTGCACCGCGTTGTCGGACAGGAAGTTCGCGTTGTCGTCCTTCCAGTCGCGATAGCAGGTGCTGCTGTTGTATTCGGCGAACAACATCGGCGCGTGCGCGCGGTTCAGCACGCGGTGGCCCTTGAAGTGCACCTGGCGCAGTTCCAGGCCGGAGCCGTCCGGACCCACGCTCTGGCTCGGCGGCAGCCAGCACATTTCCCAGATGGGATCGGTCGCCGGCCAGCTCAGCAAGGTCCCGTTGCTCGCGCAGTTCGGGGAATCGGCCAGGGCGGATCCCGCCACGCCGCTCCCGAGCAGCAACAACAGGATCGACAACAACTTTTGTCTGCGCATTACTTGCTCCCCATGGAAGGTGTTGCAAACTTGGAGCGTGTACCCGGATCGAAATCCGGATAGACGACCCGGTCACGTTGCAGGTCGACGATCGCTCGCACGATCGGCGTGAAGCCGCCGTCCCTGGACAGCGTGGCATAGATGCATCGCGTACCGGTGTCGCAATAGCGATCGCCCGGAATGCGCATGACGAATCCTCCGGCCCAGATCACGACCCCGGGTTCGTTGGCGACGCCCTTGAGCGTCGGGTAGCCGCGGACCAGGTCCTTGACGCGCTCGTCCTCGAGCGGCGTCAGGCGCATTTCCGCACCGGGCAGGTCTTCGGTCGTCAGCAGTGCGCCCGAGAGGTCGTACGTCCTGCGGATCGCGGTGCCGCGTTCGTAGTCCCAGGCCAGTTCGATCTCGCGGTGGACTTCCTTGCCGTCGATCATGAAGAAATCGCCATAGCGGCGATTGATCACGATGCCGTGCATGCGCCCGCCCGCATCGACCTCGCTGGCGACGAGTTCGGGTGCATCGGCCGCTGGCCGGGGCCCCTGCGGCGACGTCGTCGCACACGCGCAGAGCAGGCTTGCGAGCACGCCGGCCAGGCATTGGAAGATTCGATTCACGTGCTGCGGTCTCCTGTTTCCTGCCTCGTGTTTGCGGGTCGATCGCCGGATCGAGCCAAACTCGGTTTCCTCGGCGCGCCCACGGAATCCGCGTCCCGGCAACGCCGCGATCGATCCATGACGACACGGCAGCGTTGTGCCGATCGGGCGACGCTCTCGCCGATGCGACCGACAGGGTCGAATCGGCCGCTGCCCCATCCGGGTGCTCGAACCGCGCTATCGGCGCACCTGCCGCGCGGCGACCACCGTGACCGCGCCCGCAGGCTCGGGCGGCGATTTGCCGTGCAAAGGGTTGTTCCACAACTCGTACATGTACGCGCCGCGCGAGAGCGCCTGCGGGCCGACCTTGAACGGACGGTCGGGGCCGCCGGCGCACAGGTCGTTCTCCGCGGGAAACGCGTGCTCGATTGCCTCGTCGCGCAGGAATTCGATGTACTCCCTGCTCGACACCTGATGATAGAGGGTCGCGGTCGCCGTGAGCGGGCCGACGGTGCCAGCCGGCACGCCGAAGGTGTAGGCCGCCTGATCGAAGTTGACCAGCACGCCGGAACCCGGCGCGGTTTCCGGATACGTGGCGGCGACCGGCGGCACCTCGAGGCCATCGGGATCGTCGGCCGCCTTCGGCCGGAAGCCGATCGGCGGAATGCGGCTGTCCTTCGCCACGCAGTTGTTCAGCACGAAATGGAACTTCTTCGCGCCGCCTTCCTCCACCTGGCAGGATTGCGTGCCCGCGTTCCAGATGCCCTGCAGCACTTCGTAGACGCGCGCCTGCGTGTCCTCGGTGAGGGTGGCCGTGGCGGCATCGTAGGCGCCGCTTTCGGCGACGATCTGGTTGGCGGCGTCGCGCACCTGCACGTTGAGCCACATGCGCCGCCCTTCGGAGTATCCCGTCGGCAGCTTGTGGCCACTGAGGTTGGTGACCTTGACCTCGAGCGCGATCGAACCCGCGCTGGCTGGACCCGCGGGCAGGTACGAGTTGATCGCGGCGGTCACCTCCGCGCTCGACTGCAACATTTGCCTTGCCGATGCGATCGTGCGGTCGAAGTCGGCGGGTTGCTGCAGCAGGTCGCCACCGAACTCGGTCTTGATAATGCCGGGCATCCAGGCGTTCGCGCCCGCGAACACGTGCACCGGCAGGTTGCCGGTACGCGAACCGGCAGGGTTGAACTCGCAGGCTTTCGCGAGCGGATCCACTGAGGAACGCATATGGCAGTCCTGGCAGTGCTGCGCCTTCGCGACCGTGGGCGTTCCGCGCGGAAGGTCGCCGAATCCGTCGCGCAGGATCGCTTCCGCGAACAGGCCGCGCGTCCACTCGGTGTAGGTGCGTTCGATCGGGAATGGCCGGCCCGTATCCGTGCCGTCGGCGAGTACGAGGGTACGCAATGGCCCTTCATCGGTGTCCGGCGTCGTCACGTCGTGGCAACTGCCGCACAGCGCGGAATCGGCGTGGTACTCCGACTGCGCCCAGCCATGCGGCGCCGTGAGCGGATCGCCTGCGGCATAGCGGTACGGTCCACGGCGACACGGACCGAACGACCCCGGCACGTTGTCGCAGGTCAGCGCATCGTCGAGCCATGCATTCGCGTTGCCACTCAAGTGCGGCTCGCCGTTCGGCCCCTGCGGCATCAGGCGATGGCAGTAGTGGCAGTCGACCCCCGAGTAGTCGTTCGACTTGCGGTCCTTCTTGGCGTAGTCCCCCTGCAGCTGGCACCCGCTCTCGCCCCCGGGGCCCGCGCTGCCGCCAAAGCCGTTCTTCACCACGCGTCCACCGTACCAGCCGCGAGGCGTATGGCATCGCAGGCAGTAGTCGCCCACGCCGGGTTTGCCGATGCTCGCTGCGTCATTGTTGGCGACGTCGAGCGCGGCCCAGAACAGGGGGTCGCGAAGTGCATTCGCCATCATCGAACCGCCCCAGCTCGAATGCGGCATGAACGCATCATTCGCAGGATCGAAGCTGCGATGGCAGTCGGTGCACGTACTCACCGAGGCGAGCGCGGCATCGAGTCCCGGCTGGGTGCCATGCGGCGTGAAATCGAGCGCGAGCGCGGTCGGCAGCGCGGCCATCGCCGAACTGCCGAACAGCCAGGCAAGCCAGCGCGCAGCGCGACGACCCGCCTTCTTGTGCTGCGCCGCCGTCCCCGCGCTGACCATTCGCCGCATCGTCACGGCGCCGCTTCGAAACCGTCCTCGAAGATCACGTCGTTCGGGTCGACGGGTTCGGGTACCAGCGTCGCCACTTCGTATGCCTGCGGCGTGCCGGCCTGCGCGACGCGCAGCGACGAGCCGCCCTGCACCGGCGGCGACGCGACCGTGATCGAGAACGCATACAGCGAGCCCCAGTCGAGCGTCGCACCTTCGGGTGCGGTCCAGGTCACGCGGTCGCCGCTCGTGTCGAGCGTCCATGCGCCGGCGTTGTCGTGCGTGCCGTTGCTGAACTTCGAGGCGAGCAGTGGCTGGCCCGATGGCAGCGGAATGCTGAAGCTGTCGAAGCCGCGATTGCTGACCACGCGCGGATTGGGGCCGTTGCCGCTGCCTTGTCCCTGCAGTACCGCGCGCGCGAAGTCGAAGTTCATGACCGCGTAGTCGTAGCGCCAGACGCCGTCGCCCAGATCGGTGGCCTTGACCGCGACCTTCGCATGCCCTTCGTTGACGTCGAGTTCGGTGTTCGCGCTATTGGCGGGCGGATTGGCCGGATCGACCCAGCGGTCGATCGCCGCGCCGAGCCGATAGTTGCCCTGGCCACTGAAGTTCCAGTTGCCGCCGCTGTAGTTCGGCGTGCCGGTGACGGTCGCCATCGAGTTGTAGATATTGATGTCGTCGCGCGCGATGTACCAGGAATCCACCATGTAGCTCGCGCCCGGATGCGACGTGGCTTCGACCTGCGACTCGCGCACCTTCATGCGGCGCGTCCAGCTGTCGTTGCCGTTGCTGCTTTCGTTGCCGTCGCAATCCGCGTCCCAGATCGAGCCGCAACGACCCCATACGCCGGTTGCAGGCACGATCTCGGAGCGCGGCCCGAGGTCACCGGGATTGTCGTTGTTGCCGACGCCGTAGGTGTCGCTGCAGCCGCGCCCGAGGATGTGCGATTCGTTGCAGCTGTCGAGGCAACCGCCGTTGGTCGTCAGCCACGCATGCTTGACCGAGGAGCGACCGATCTGCTCGATGCTGCCGTCCGCATTGAAGCGGTACACGTTCCAGATCAGGTACGGGTGCTGGTCGTTCTTGTAGGGATCGAACCAGGTCGGCGGGCTGCCCGTGAACATCATGTACCACGCGATGGTCGCGGTATGCAGCGCGGAACTGGTGCCGAGCGGGTCGCCCGCGATGGTCGCCTGCAGGCTGCCGTTGTTGACGTTGTTCTTGAGCGTGGACGAGGGCGCCCACGCGATCGTGCCGTCGCTCGCGCCGCCTGGTCCGTCGCAACTCTGGCATCCGACCGGGCTCATCGAGAAGTTCTGCATGAACAGGTCGGCCTGGTAGGTCTCGCCGGGCGCTTCGGGTACGCCGACGCCGGGCCACGGGTACGGGCTGCAGGTGCCGGCCATGTCGTCGCCGCCCTGCACGTAGACCTCCGAATGCAGCGCGAGATCGGCGATCTCGATGTCGGCGAAGTCGGGGCGCCCGATGCGCGCGGCCAGTGCGGGCGCGATGCGCATGTCCGCGGCCTGGATCGCGAGGCGCCGATCGTTGTCGACGAGTTCGAACATCAGGCGATCGATGTAGAACCAGACCTTGCCGTCGCCACTGACGAGATCGAGGATGTTGTCGCTGCCGGCGCGCACGCGCAGCGAGGCATCACGCAAGTCGATGCGGCTGCCGTCGGGCAGGCGCAGCGCGTGGCCACCGCGCATCTGGATCGCGCCCTCGCTGAAGCGCTGCAGGATCCCGTTGCGCACGATGAACCTGAGGCCGCCCGCTTCGCGCACCTTGAACCATTCGTGCAGCCGCCGATCCCGCATGTCGATGCGCTGGTCGCCCTCGAGGACCTGCACGCCGACGGTCTCGAACAGGTCGCGGTTCCAGCGCAGGCCGAGGTTCCCGCCCCACGCCGACCATGCCTGGGTCGACTGCGACTGCGCGTCGGCCTTCTGCGCGCTGTCGATGACACCCGCGGACACCGGGCACGCGAACGCGACGGCAAGGACGATCAGAAGCTTCTTCATGCAATTCACCCCATCAGGTTTGTCACGGGCGTCGCTGCGGACGTCCACGTCGGGCCGCGCTGCGTTGCGCGTCGCTCAGGGCGACGTCTCGAAGCCGTCCACGAAGATCACGTCGTTCGGATCGAGCACGTAAGGCACCAGCGTCGCGACCTCGTACGCAGCCGGCGTGCCCGCTTCGGCGACGCGCAGCGCGGACGCGCCCTGCGTCGGCGCGGCCGCGAGCGTGATCGAGAACGAGAACAGCGTGCCCCAGTCGAGGCTGGTGCCGGCGGGCGCGACCCACGCGAGTTCGTCGCCTGCACGGTCCACGCTCCATGGATCGGCGCCATCGTGCGTGCCATTGCTGAACGAGGTGGACACGACGACCGCACTGGTCGGCAGCGGAATCGCGAAACGGTCGAAGCCGCGGTTGCCGAGCACGCGCGGGTTCGGACCGCTGCCGTCCGCGGGCTGCATCAGCGCACGCGCGAAGTCGAAGTTCATCACCGCATAGTCGTAGCGCCAGTTGCCGCCACCGAGATCGGTCGCCCTGACCGCGACCTTCGCGTGTCCCTCGGGCGCGACGAGTTCGGTGTTCATCGCGTTCGCGCCGGGGGCCGCCGGGTTGACCCAGCGGTCGATCGCGGGACCGAGCTTGTAGTTGGACTGGCCGCTGAAGTTCCAGATGCCGCCCGCGTAGTTCGGCGTTCCGGTGAGGGTCGCCATCGAGTTGTAGATGTTGATGTCGTCGCGCGCGAGATACCACGAATCCATGATGTAGCTCGCACCCGGATGCAACGTCGACGCAACCTGCGACTCGCGCACCTTCATGCGCTGCGTCCAGAAGTCGTTGCCGTTGTCGGACGGATTGCCGTTGCAGTCGGCATCCCAGATCGACCCGCAGCGACCCCAGATACCCTTCGCCGGAACGATTTCCGAACGCGGACCCATGTCACCCGGGCTGTCGTTGTTGAAGGTGCCGTAGGTGTCGCTGCATCCGCGGCCAAGGATATGCGGGTCGTTGCAGCTGTCGAGGCAGCCTCCGTTGACGGTCAGGAACGCATGCTTCACGCCGGATCGCCCGATTTGCTCGATGCTGCCGTCGGCATTGATGCGATAGAGGTTCCAGATCAGGTAGGGATGCTGGTCATTGGCATACGGATCGACGTTGCCGCTGAACATCTGCTGCCAGCGGATCGTCGCGGTGTACGGTGCGGTGCTCGTGCCGAGCGGGTCGCCCGAAACGGTCGGCTGCAGGCTGCCGTTGTTCACGTTGTTGCGCAGCGTCGACGAGGGCGCCCATGCGATCGTGCCGTCGTTGCCGGCCACGCCGTCGCAACCCAGGCAATCGACCGAGGAGATCGAGAAGTTCTGCATGAACAGGTCGGCCTGGTACGTCTGGCCGGGGGCTTCGGGCACCGCGACGCCAGGCCACGGGTACGGGCTGCAGACGCCCGCAACGGCCGCATCGCTGCCTTCGACATGCACCTGGGTCGTCAATGCGAGGTCGGCGACCTCCTGGTGCGCGGCGTCGGTGCGACCGAGGCGGTGCGCGAGTTCGGGCGCCATGCGCACGTCGGCGGCCTGGATCGCGAGGCGGCGCTTGCCGTCGACGAGTTCGAACATGATGCGATCGGTATAGAACCAGGCGCGGCCGTCTGCACCGACGAGGTCGATGATGCGCGGATCGCCGCTGCGCACGCGCAGCGTGAGCTCGCGCAAGTCGATGCGGCTGCCGTCGCGCAGGCGCAGCTGGTAGCCGCCGCGCATCTGCAGCGAGCCCTCGCTGAAACGCTGCAAGGCGCCGTTGCGCACGATGAAGCGCAAGCCGCCGCTGTCGCGCAGCGCGAACCACTCGTGCCGGCGCGCGTCGCTGCGCGCGAGGCGCTGCTCGGCGACCGGCTCGACCGTGGCGCCGAGCAATTCGAGCAATGGCCGGTTCCAGCGTACGCCGACCTCACCGCCCCAGGCGGTCCAGGCTTGCATTGCCTCGGCTTCGGCCTTGCGCGCCTCGTCGATCACGCCTGCATGCGCGAACGCGGGCACGCCGCACACGATGAGCATCGCGCCCAAGAGACGTCGTTTCATGCTGGTCCACCCCGGGATGATGGAGATGCGCACGGTGCGCGCACGCGACTGGTTTGCTGAACGCCAGTCACCGAATCTAGCACGCAGGCCCCGCAGCCGCACGCTGCGGGGCGGGAAACTACGACTTAGGTCGTAGTTGCGCCGTACCGCGGCGGATGGAGGGGTTCAGGGCGTGGTGGTGACGGCGTCGTAGCCGATCAGCTCCGGTGGCGACTTGCCGTAGCCCTGCATCACCGGTCCATCGAAGCCGTCGGTGAACACGCGCTCGCCGAATTCCTTGCCGCTCCAGAGGTCGTACATGTACTGCCCGCGCGTCTTGCCTTGCGGACCGACGTCGAACGGTCGCGCTGCCGCGCCCGAGCACATGAGGTTCTCGCCCTGGGAGCCGTTGGCGACCGCCTCGTCGCGCAGGAACTCGATGTATTCCTTGCTGGCGGTCTGGTAGTAGAGCCTCGCCGTCGCTGTCAGCGGACCGACCGTGCCGACCGGCACCGGGATCGAGTAGTCGACCGTGTCGTAGTTGACCAGCACGCCCGAGCCCGGCGTCGTCTCCGGATAAAGGCCAGCGGGAACCGGACCGACTTCGTACGCGTTCGGATCGGCAACCGTCGCGGGCTTGAAGCCGAGCGGCGGGATTCGGTTGTCCTTCGCGATGCAGTCGTTCAGCACGAAATGGAACATCGGCTTGCCGCTCGCGTCGTCGACGTCGCAGGTCCCGGTGCCGTTGTGGTCGTGGATACCCTGCAGCACTTCGTACACGCGGGCCTGCGGATCCTGCGCGAGCACGCCGGTGC
>JAEYZH010000162.1 GCA_023430685.1 Pseudomonadota bacterium
GCTCCTCTCCGTTCTCGAGCAGCACGCGCACCTGGCCCGGCTTCAGCCGCGTGATCAGCGGCGCGTGGCGCGGCGCGATGCCGAGCTCGCCCATCTCGCCGGTCGCGATGACCATCTGCGCGTTGCCGTGGAAGATCTCTTCCTCGGCGCTCACGATGTCGCAGCGGATTGTGCTCATTGTCTCTCTCGCTTCGCTCGTTCGACGTGATACGTGATTCGTGATGCGTGATTCGTCAAAGGCCGGCGACACGACGAGAAGACGGCCGGCGGCCTCTTCGAATCACGAATCACCCATTCCGAATCACGTCGTTCAGGCGGCCTTCGTCTCCATCGCCTTGGCCTTCTCGAAGGCCTCGTCGATGCCGCCGACCATGTAGAACGCCTGTTCGGGCAGGTGGTCGCACTCGCCGTCGCAGATCATCTTGAAGCCGCGGATCGTCTCCTTCAGCGAGACGTACTTGCCCGGGGCGCCGGTGAACACCTGCGCGACCGTGAACGGCTGCGAGAAGAAGCGCTCGATCTTGCGCGCGCGCGAGACCGCCTGCTTGTCTTCCTCGCTGAGCTCGTCCATGCCGAGGATCGCGATGATGTCCTTGAGTTCCTTGTAGCGCTGCAGCGTGCCCTGCACGCGGCGCGCGGTCTCGTAGTGCTCGGTGCCGATTACGAGCGGGTCGAGCTGGCGGCTGGTCGAGTCGAGCGGATCCACCGCGGGGTAGATGCCGAGCGAGGCGATGTTGCGCGAAAGCACGACGGTCGCGTCGAGATGGGCGAACGTGGTCGCCGGCGACGGGTCGGTGAGGTCGTCCGCGGGCACGTACACGGCCTGGATCGAGGTGATCGAGCCGGTCTTGGTCGAGGTGATGCGTTCCTGCAGCACGCCCATTTCCTCGGCCAGCGTCGGCTGGTAGCCCACCGCCGACGGCATGCGGCCGAGCAGCGCGGACACCTCGGTGCCGGCGAGCGTGTAGCGGTAGATGTTGTCGACGAAGAACAGCACGTCCTTGCCCTTGCCGGTCTCGTCCTTCTCGTCGCGGAAGTACTCGGCCATCGTGAGGCCGGTCAGCGCGACGCGCAGGCGGTTGCCCGGCGGCTCGTTCATCTGGCCGTACACCATCGCGACCTTCGACTGCGTCTTGTCGTCGAGCTTGACGACGCCCGCGTCGATCATCTCGTGGTAGAAGTCGTTGCCTTCACGCGTGCGCTCGCCGACGCCCGCGAACACCGACAGGCCCGCGTGCTGCGTCGCGATGTTGTTGATGAGCTCGAGCATGTTCACGGTCTTGCCGACGCCGGCGCCGCCGAACAGGCCGACCTTGCCGCCCTTCGCGAACGGGCAGACGAGGTCGATGACCTTGATGCCGGTTTCGAGCAATTCGTTCGCGGCCGCCTGGTCCGAGTACGCCGGCGCCGGACGATGGATCACCCATTCGTCCTTCGCGCCGATCGGGCCGGCTTCGTCGATCGGGTGGCCGAGCACGTCCATGATGCGGCCGAGCGTTTCCTTGCCGACCGGCACCTTGATGCCGTCGCCGGTGTTGTTCGCGACGAGGCCGCGCTTGAGGCCGTCGGTGGAACCGAGCGCGATCGTGCGGACCACGCCATCGCCGAGCTGCTGCTGCACCTCGAGCGTGATCGCCATGCCGTCGATCTTCAGCGCGTCGTACACCTTCGGCACGGATTCGCGCGGGAATTCGACGTCGACGACGGCGCCGATGATTTGTACGACTTTGCCCTGGCTCATTTGGATCGCTCCGTTAAACTTTGTGCTGTTCGGATGGCGCAAGGCCATCTGCTGGATTTCGTGATTAGTGATTCGTCATTCGTGGTTCGAAGAAGGGACGCGTCGGATTCCAATCACGAATCACCACTCACGAATCACGCAGCCGTCGTCAGACGGCCGCCGCGCCACCGACGATCTCGGAAATTTCCTGCGTGATCGCGGCCTGGCGCGCCTTGTTGTAGACGAGGGTCAGCGAATCGATCGCCTTGGTCGCGTTGTCCGATGCGCTCTTCATCGCGACCATGCGCGCGGCATGCTCGCTCGCGAGGTTCTCGAGCACGGCCTGGTAGACCAGCGACTCGATGTAGCGCGTGAGCACGTGCTCGAGCACGACGTCGGGGCTCGGTTCGTAGAGGTAGTCCCAGCCGTGCGCGGACACGGGCTCGTCCGACGGCGGCAGCGGCAGCAGCGACTCGACCATCACGCGCTGCGTCATCGTGTTGACGAAGTCGTTGTAGGCGATGTTCACGCGATCGATGCGCCCGTCGGTGTAGGCGTCGAGCATGACCTTGATCACGCCGATCAGCTGCGCGACCTGCGGCTTCTCGCCGAGATGCGTGACTGAACCGACCATGTTGACCTTGAGGCGGCGGAAGAACTGCGTCGCCTTCTGGCCGATGCAGACGAGGTCGACCTCGACGCCCTTCTCCTGCCAGCCGCGGATCTCGACGAGCAGCTTGCGGAACAGGTTCGAATTGAGGCCGCCGCAGAGGCCGCGGTCGGTCGACACCACGACGTAGCCGACGCGCCTGACCTCGTCGCGCGAGACCAGGAACGGGTGCTTGTACTCGACGTTCGCGCGCGCGACGTGGCCGATGACCTGGCGCATCATGCGCGCGTAAGGGCGCGAGGCGCGCATCAGTTCCTGCGCCTTGCGGATCTTCGACGCCGAAACCATCTCGAGCGCGCGCGTCACCTTGCGGGTGTTGGCGACACTCTTGATCTTCGTGCGGATTTCTCTTGCGCCTGCCATTTGCTCGCTACGCTCGCTTGTGATTGGTGATTCGTGAGTGGTGATTCGTGACCGCGATCCCTTTCGAATCACGAATCACGAATGACGGATCACGGTCCTACCAGGAGCCGGTCTTCTTGAACTCTTCGACGCCCTTCTTGAACTGCGCCTCGATGTCGTTGTTCCAGTCGCCGGTGTCGACGATCTTCCTCATGAGGTCGCCGTGGTTGCTGTGGAAGTGCGCGTGCAGCGCGGCTTCGAACGGCAGCACCTTGTTCAGCGGCAGGTCGTCGAGGAAGCCCTTCTCGGCCGCATAGATCGACAGCGCGAGTTCGGCGATCGACAGCGGCGCGTACTGCTTCTGCTTCATGAGCTCGGTCACGCGCTGGCCGCGCTCGAGCTGCGCGCGCGTCGCGGCGTCGAGGTCGGAGGCGAACTGCGCGAACGCGGCGAGCTCGCGATACTGCGCGAGCGCGAGCTTCACGCCGCCCGAGAGCTTCTTGACGATCTTGGTCTGCGCCGCGCCACCGACGCGCGACACCGAGATGCCCGCGTTCACGGCCGGGCGGATGCCCGCGTTGAACAGGTCGGTCTCGAGGAAGATCTGGCCGTCGGTGATCGAGATCACGTTGGTCGGGACGAACGCCGAGACGTCGCCGGCCTGGGTCTCGATGATCGGCAGCGCGGTCAGCGAGCCGGTCTTGCCCTTGACCGCGCCGTTGGTGAACTTCTCGACGTATTCCTCCGAGACGCGCGAGGCGCGCTCGAGCAGGCGGCTGTGCAGGTAGAACACGTCGCCCGGGTAGGCTTCGCGGCCCGGCGGGCGCTTCAGCAGCAGCGAGATCTGGCGGTAGGCCCAGGCCTGCTTGGTGAGGTCGTCGTAGATGATCAGCGCGTCTTCGCCGATGTCGCGGAAGAACTCGCCCATCGCGCAGCCCGCGTACGGGGCGATGTACTGCATCGCGGCCGATTCCGACGCCGAGGCGGCGACAATCACGGTGTGCGCGAGCGCGTCATGCTCCTCGAGCTTGCGCACGACGTTCGCGATCGAGCTCTGCTTCTGGCCGATCGCGACGTAGATGCATTTGATGCCGGAATTCTTCTGGTTGATGATCGCGTCGACGGCCACCGCGGTCTTGCCGGTCTGGCGGTCGCCGATGATCAGCTCGCGCTGGCCGCGGCCGATCGGGATCATCGAGTCGATCGACTTGTAGCCGGTCTGCACGGGCTGATCGACCGACTTGCGCCAGATCACGCCCGGCGCGACCTTCTCGACCGGCGAAGTCTGCTTCGCGTTGAGCGGGCCCTTGCCGTCGATCGGCTCGCCGAGCGCGTTGACGACGCGGCCGAGCAGTTCGCGGCCGACCGGCACTTCGAGGATGCGGCCGGTGGTCTTGGCGGTATCGCCCTCGCGCAGGTGCTCGTAGTCGCCAAGCACGACCGCACCGACCGAGTCGCGCTCGAGGTTCAGCGCCAGCGCGAACGTGTCGCCCGGCAGCTCGACCATCTCGCCCGACATCACGTCGTTGAGGCCGTGGATGCGCACGATGCCGTCGGACACGCTGGTCAGCGTGCCTTCGTTGCGCGATTCCGCGGACAGCTTGAACTTCTCGATGCGGCTCTTGATGAGCTCGCTGATTTCGGACGGATTGATCGTGGTGGCCATGGTCGTCTTCCTCGGACGCGCACCGCGACTGCGGCGTGCGGGGTTGTTTGGTTCGGTTGCCGTGATCGGTGATTGGCTGGTGGTGATTCGAACAGGCGGGTTTGCCGATCACGAATCATCCATTGCCAATCACGGCTTTCAACTCGCCAATGCTTGCTCCAGCCGCGCCAGCCGGCCGCGCACGGAGCCGTCGATGACGACGTCGCCCGCGTCGATCACGGCGCCGCCGAGCACGCTCGCGTCGATCGACTGCTCGATCTCGATGTCGCGGCCGAAGCGGCGCTTGAGCGCGTCCTTGAGCTTGGCGGTTTCCGCCGCATCGATCGGCGAGGCCGAACGCACGTTGACCTTGAGCACGCGCTCGGCGTCCTGCTTGTAGCCTTCGAACAGCGCGCCGATCTCCGGCAGCACGGGCAGGCGCTGGTTCTCCGCGAGCATGCCGGTGAAGCGCGAGTAGGCAGAATCCGCCGGCTCGCCCTCGGGCGCGAACAGCGCGGCGAGGTCGGCCTGCGCGACACGCGGGTCGCCGAACAGCGCGGTGACGCGCGGGTCGGCCGCGACCTGCGCGGCGAACGCGAGCTTGCCGGCCCATGCGGCGAGGCCGTCGTGGTCACGCGCGAGCTCGAATGCGGCGCGCGCGTACGGTCGGGCGAGGGTCAGTGCGTCGGACATCGGTCAGATCTCGGTGACGAGCTGGTCGATCAGCGCCTTGTGCGCGTTCGCGTCGATCTCGCGGCGCAGGATCTTTTCCGCGCCGGCGACCGCGAGCTCGGCGACCTTGCCACGCAATTCCTCGCGTGCCTTGTGCGCCTGCGCCTCGATGTCGGCCGCGGCGATCGCCTTCTGCTTGGTCGCCTCGACGATCGCGTCCTGGCGCGCCTTGTCGACGATCTGCGCAGCCTGCTGGTTCGCCTTCTCGATGATCTGCGTCGCTTCTGCGCGCGCCTTGCGGATCTCGTCCGCGACGCGTGCGTCGGCATCGGCGAGCTCCTTGCGCGCCTTCTCGGCCTGGTTGAGGCCTTCCTCGATCTTCTTCTGGCGCTCTTCGATCGCCGCGATGATGTGCGGCCAGCCGAATTTCATGACCAGCAGGACCACGGCGAAGAACGCCAGGCCCTGGATGACCAGGGTGATGTTCGGAACCATTGCGTTGCTCCTGGCTGGCGGGGACGGCGCATGCGCGCCGGCCCTGCCGGGATCGCGGGATTGTTACTGAACGCCGAGCGTGCCGAGCAGCGGGTTCGCGAACAGCAGCAGCAGCGCGATCGCGACGCCGATCATCGGCACCGCGTCGAGCAGGCCCGCGACGATGAACATCTTGGTCTGCAGCATCGGGGTCAGCTCCGGCTGGCGCGACGCACCCTCGATGAACTTGCCACCGAGCAGCGCGAAGCCGATCGCGGTGCCGAGCGCACCGAAGCCGATCAGCAGCGACGCGGCAATGACGGTCATGCTGAGGACATCGGCGACCTGTGCGATGTTGGCGATGGTTTCCATGGTTGTCTCCGTGGTTCTCTAGGGTGATGAAGAATCGGGTCGAAACAGCACTACAGAAAAGCAGGTCTTTCGTCGCGAACGTCCATCGAAGAACGCTCGTGCTTCACTTTGAAAGTGCGACCATGGATGGTCGCTCTGCCCTTGCAATCAAGGACGATTGCAAAGGTCAATGACTTTCTGCGGCCATGCTCAGGTACACCAGGCTCAGCACCATGAAGATGAAGGCCTGCAGCGTGATGATCAGGATATGGAACGCGGTCCAGGCGAAGCCCGCGACGAACTGGCCGATGCCGAGTGGCCAGGTCGAGAAATCGCCGAGCGCGGCGCCGAGCGTCATCACCGCGATCAGGATGAAGATCAGCTCGCCCGCGTACATGTTGCCGAACAGTCGCAGGCTCAGGCTGACCGGGCGCACCGCTTCCTCGATCAGTCGCAGCAACAGGTTCGGGATCACCAGCAGCACCTTGCCGACGGCGCCGTCGGCATGGAACGGCGCGGTCAGGAACTCGCCGAAGAACTTGCCGACGCCCTTGCTGCTGATGCCGACGTACTGGATCAGCAGGAACACGCACAGCGCCATGCCGAGCGTGGTGTTGAGGTCGGCGGTCGGCACCGCGCGCAGGTAGGCGTGGTGCGGATCATGGCCGGCCACCGCATACACGTTCGCCCACGCCCACGGCAGCAGGTCGACGGGCACGAGGTCCATGAAGTTCATGAGGAACACGAGGCAGAAGATCGTGATCATCAGCGGCGCGACGATCTTGCTGGTGCCGTGGAAGGTTTCCTTGACCAGTCCGTCGACGAACAGCACCACCATCTCGATCGCGCACTGCAACTTGCCCGGCACGCCCGCAGTCGCGCGACGCGCGAGCACCACGAACAGGAACATGAAGACGAATGCCGACAGCACCGTGAAGAACAGGGTGTCGACATTGATCTTCATGAACACGCCTTCGCCGAGGCTCAGCTGCGCGTGCTGCAGATGGTGCTGGATGTACCCGGTCATGTCGGCCGAGCCGGCTTGTTCAGTGGCCATCGTGTTACCTGGTTGCAATGAGGGCGAGCCAAAACGCAAACTGCGCCGCGAGCATCCCCGCGATCAGGCCCGGGAACGGCAGCTTCAGCACGGCAATCGCGACATACAGCGCCGCGCAGAGCCAGCACCACTTCAACAGCTCCGCCGCGTAGGCGGAGCGCAGCGCCATCCGCGCCGGCGTCACTCCCCGGCCGAACAGGCGCAGCGCGAACAACATGTTGCCTGCGGCGACGATGAGCCCGCCCGCGAATGCCGCGAGCGCGACGCGCCAGCCGAACGCCGCGGCGACCAGCGCCGTCGCGATCGTCGCGCCAACCTGCAGGCTTGCCGTGCGAACCGCCACGCGCCAGCCGTGGGTGATGGAATTGCGCACTGGATCAATCCCGGCGAGGGAGAAGGATGCGGCGTGCGTCTCCCGTCAACCACCGCTGCAAAGCCTGAAGAGTTTACCAAGCCCGCGCCGCTTGTAGCAATCACGCGCCCGGGCCCGCGCGTGCAGCGAAGCCCGGGATGCGCGTGGTGTCGTCGTTCCGGGCTGCGTCCGATTGCCGCAGCGCATGCCGTCCCGTCAAAGCCAAAAAAAAAGAGGCCGGACAGGGTCCGGCCTCCAACTGGACGCCACCGCAACAGGGGAGATGCGGGGACGTCGATTCCCTGTGGGAATATGGCCTCAGCGGGCGGCCTTGCGCGCCGTCGCGGCCTGCTTGGTGATCGCCTCGCTGGTGTTCTCGAGGCTGCCCTTGGCGAGCGAGCCGAGCGCTTCGGAGGTCTTCAGCGAGACGCCGAACACTTCCTGGCTGTTCGCATAGAGCTTCTCGGCGCTTTCCTTGGCGAGCTGGACGCCCTTCTCGGAAATCGTCTTCAGGCCTTCGAAATCGCGGACTTCGGCGGCTTCGGTCCAGAACTCGACCGATGCCTTCATGCGGTCTTCGAACGCCTTGAGGTTGAGCTCGGTGATGCGCTCGAAACCGGCGAGGGCGAGGCCCTGGGCCTTGACGAAGGTATCGGCATAGCTCTTGCCGAGCGCCGCGTTCTGGGAATTGATCTGCTCGAACATGATCGTTGCCTCTGGGTGTTTGGGGAGTGTGGGAGGCACTCTAGCAGAGGTTTTGTTGCGATGCAACAACCGGCAGGTCGACGAGGGCAAATACATGGCTTCCGTTCAGCAGGAAGCCATATCCATCAACAGGTTGAGATTGGCACCCGAGGATGTTGCGGCGCACGGAATCCTGGCTCGATGGGCTGCGGGCTCCGAGAAGCGCGGGGCTATCCGCCGCGGTACCGGCAGGTCGAGGTGCAGGTCTCGTGCACGACGACCTCGGACAGCAGCGGCAGCCCGGGGCGCAAGCGCTCCCAGATCCAGACCGCGAGGCGTTCGCTGGTCGGATTCTCGAGGCCGGGCACGTCGTTGAGGCAGCGATGGTCGAGCTGGTCGAACAGCGGTTCGAACGCCTGCTTGATGTCTGCGTAGTCCATGATCCAGCCGAGCTCCGGATCGAGCGGTCCGGCGACATGGATCTCGATGCGGAACGAGTGCCCATGCAGGCGCGCGCACTTGTGCCCAGCGGGCACGTTCGGCAGCCGGTGCGCCGCCTCGATCTGGAAGGTTTTCGAAATCTCCATCGCGGCGAGTCTACCGGAGGCCGGCCGCGGGGCGCCGCAACGGTCGTCGCGCGGCTGGCGGGAACCTGCGCGCCTTCTCGTGAGACCGGGTGCGGGCGCCGTGTCCGCGCGGGTTCGATGGAGTGACCGATGCAGACGATGGAACGCGTGCAGGATGCCCGTGCCGGCGCCTGGTGCTTCGGCGGTTTCAGGCTCGACCTCGCGCGTGAGGAACTGGTCGGCCCGCATGGCGTGCGCATCCTGCGGCGCAAGGCCTTCGCGACGCTGCGCCGCCTGCTCGAGGCCGCGCCCGCGCTGGTCACGCTCGATCAGCTGCTCGACGATGTCTGGGGTCGGCATGCGATTTCCCCGAGCGCGGTGCCGAACGTGATCGTCGAACTGCGCCAGGCGCTCGGCGATGACGCGCGCGCGCCGCGTTTCATCGAGACGCGCCATCGACGTGGCTACCGCATCGCGTTGCCGGTCACGCGGGAGCCCGCGACGCGAACCGCGACGGGCGTGGCACCGCGCGGCGGCGGGACGCTGCTCGCGGCGCTGGAAGCCTGCGCGCGCCAGCCGGCCACGATGCCGCAGGCGCGACTGCGCCGGCTGCACGAGCTTGCCTGCGAGAACGGCCTCCCGTTCCTCGCGATCGAAGTGCGCCTGGCGTTGCAGGCGCTCAGCGGAAGCGAGACGAGCCTCGAGCGCCGCCTGGTCGGAAGCTGAGGCCGCGCGCGCGCAGCGGCCTCAGCCCTCGCGCGCGAGCGCGCCTTCGAGCGCCGCGAGTTCGCGACGCGCGGCGTCGAACTCGGGCCGATCCGGCAGCAGTGCATGCGCGCGTGCCGCCTCTGCACGCGCCGCGTCCGCATCACCCGAACCGAGCTGCATGAAGCCACGCTCGATCGCGAGCAGCGCATGGCTCGGATGGGATGCATGGAGGCCCTGCCAGAGCCGACCGGCATGGTCGAGCGCCGGCGCCGCCTCGGCGCCGCGTCCGAGCTTGCGCAAGACGCGCGCTTCGCCGAGCCAGAGATCGCCGCCGTCCCAGCCGAGGCGCGCACCGAACAGGTCGGGCTGCTGGCCATGGCGCAACGCCGAGATCGCGCCCTCGAGGTCGCCTAGCTGCTCGCGCGCGCGCGCGAGCGTCTCGTACTGCATCGACAACGCGGTGCGCCCGCGCGCCCCGCTCGCTTCGTTGATCGCGATCGCGCGCTCGATCGCCGTGCGTGCGTCGGCCGCGCGGCCCAGTTGCAGGTGGTAGTTCGCGACGAGGAACAGGTGCCGCGCATACTCGGTGTGCTCTTCCCCCCACAGCCGCCTGCGCACTTCGCCATCGCTGGCGATGAGCGCATCGGCTTCGGCGTAGTCGCCACGTGCGACCAGCAATCCCGCGAGGCCGAGCGCGGCGAGGCTGGTGTCGGGATGATCGGTCCCGTTGAGCCGCGCGAGCGTCGCATGGCCCTGGCGCTTGAGCGTGAGGGCCTCGTCGAAATAGCCGCCTTCGGCGAGGCGGCCCGAGAGGTCGTGCATCGCACGCGCCGTGGCCGTGTTGTCGGGCCCGAGGCGCTCGAGCGCGCTCGCGAGCGCGGCGCGGTTCTCGAGGATCGCGCGCTCGAGCTGGCCGTCCTGGTTGAGCCGGATCGCCTTGAGGCGCCACGCATGGATGCGCCGCTCGGCCTGGCTCTTGCGGTCGCCGTACAGCTGCATCGCTTCGTCGACGAGCGCGAGCGATCGCGCGCGGTCGGGCGCATCGGACAGCTGCGCCGCGAGGCCGTATGCAACGTCCGCGAGCAGCGCGGGATCGGGCGCTTCCTCGCGCTGGAGCAGTGCATACGATTCCTCGTACAGCGCGCGGCTGCTGTCGCGCTCTCGCCGCTGCGAATACATCTGGCCGAGCATGTAGAGCAGGCGCGCGCGCAGCGCGGGCTGGTTCGCCAGGCTCGTGCGCAGCTGGGTGGTGCCGTAGGCGAGTGCCTCGGCGACGGTCTTCTCCTCGCCGCGGTGCTGCTGCGGCGTCGCCCACATCAGGAGGCCCGACAGGAACTCGATCGCGGCTTCCGCGCGTTCGGCCTGGGCAGTCGCGCGCACCGCCTGCGCGCGCGCGGCATCGCGTTCGACCGCAACGCGCCAGCCGGCGCCAGCCAGCAACACGGTGCCGATCAGCGCGCCCGCGACCGCGACCGGATGGCGCCGCACGAAACGCGACGCGAGGTAGCCGACGCCACCGGCGCGAGCCGCGACCGGGCGATGCGCGAGGAAACGTGCGATGTCATCCGCGAGCGCGGCGACGCCGGCGTAACGCTCGCGCGGATCGAGCGCGGTGGCGCGCTGGAGGATCGCCGCGAGATCGCGCGGCAAAGCGCGCAGCTGCGCGTTCGCGAGCGCCACCGGCGCGGCGCCCTGCGCGGCGCCATCGAGCGCGGTCGCATGCGCGCCTGCCGCGGGCGCCGGCAGCACGTCGAGCAGGGTCGCCACGAGCAAGCCGGCCTGGTAGACATCCGAGCTCACCGTCACCGCGTCGCCGCGCCACTGTTCCGGACTCGCGTAGCGCGGCGTCAGCGCGTGGTTGCCGAGCAGGTCCTGCTGGTCGGCGAGCCGCGCGATGCCGAAGTCGAGCAGGCGCACGCGTCCCTGCGCGTCGACGAGCACGTTCGAGGGCTTGATGTCGCGATGCACGAGCAGGCGCGAGTGCGCGAACGCGAGTGCGTCGCACAGCTCGATCGCGAGTTGCAGGCGCTGCGCGCGCGTCGCGTCGTGGTGGCGGCACCACGCATCGATCGGTTCACCCTCGACCAGTTCCATCGCGAACCAGAGCATCGAGTCGGCAGTGCGACCGCCGTCGATGAGGCGCGCGATGCCCGGGTGTTCGAGACCGGCCAGCGTCTGCCGCTCGCGCCGGAACAGTTCCTCCGCGGCGCTGCGGTCGCCCGCCACCGCCATCCACTTGAGCGCGACGCGCTGCTCGAACTCGCCATCGGCGCGCTCGGCGAGGTAGACGATCGCCATGCCGCCGCGCGAGAGCTCGCGCACGATGCGGAACGCGCCGATCGCATCGCCGGGCTCGAGCTCGCGTGGCGGCGGCGACTGCACGAGCAGCGCGCGCACCAGCGCGCCGCCGAACGCGCCACCCGTGCGCAGGCGTTCGCGGTCGATCACCGTGGATCCTGCGCGGCGAGCCAATCGCGCGCGCGCGCCCATTCGCGCTGCACGGTGCGCGTCGAAAGGCCGAGTGCGGTCGCGGTCTCGTCTTCGCTGAGCCCCGCGAAGAAGCGGCACGCGACGACCGCGGCCTGTTGCGGCTGGTCGTGCTCGAGCTTGCGCAACAGGTCGTCGATCACGAGCAGTTCCTCGGCGTCGCGCGCCTGCGCAAGTTCGATCTCGTCGAGGTCGATGCGCTCGGCGCCGCCGCCGCGCTTGTGCGCGAGCCGCGCACGCGCCATCTCGATCAACAGATGGCGCATCGCCTGCGCGGCGATCGCGAGCAGATGGTCGCCGTCGTTGATGCCGGGGCAATTGCGGATCAGGCGCAGGTAGCACTCATGCACGAGGCCGGTGGTGTCGAGCGTCGCGCCACCGAGGCTCCTGCGTGCGCGCCGCGCGAGCACCTGCAGTTCGGCGTAGGCGCAGGCGAACACCTGGTCCCAGGCAGCGCGGTCACCCGTGCGCGCGAGCGCCAGCGCGTCGGCGAGCGGGGCGGCTTGTTCGTTCATGTCCAGGGTCGAAGCCGGCTGCCATCGGCGGACCCGATTATGGACCCGGCGGCCATGCGCGCGACCGTGATGTGATCGAAATATCACGTCTTGCGGATCGGCTTGCGACATCCCGCGGCACGCGCGGCGCGATGCTGCGCGACCCTGCCCCGACCACCGACCGCGCCATGCATCGCTCGCCGACCCGCATCGCCCCGTTCGCATCCGCCGCAACCCGGACCATGAGCCGGCACGCGAGCCTGCTCGCCCTCCTCGTGCTCGCGCTGCCGGCGCACGCCCTCGGCGATGCGCCGCCGCTGCGCGCGGACTTCGATGCCGAGCCCGTCGATGCCGCGATCGCGACCGGTGGCGCACTGCTCGGCCAACCGATCGCGGTGGACGAAGGCCTCTCCGCGATCGTGCGCGCGCTCGTGTTCGCGACGCCATCGCTGGAGCTGTCGCATGACGCCCCCGGGCTCGCGCGTGCGCTCCGGTTCGAGTTCGTCGACGCCGAGGAAATCTCGCACGGCGACCTCGAGATCGGCTTCACGTTCCGCGCGGAGCAGCTGGACTTCTTCAGCCCCGTCTACGTGCGCGAGCAGGGCGGAAGCGCGCAGTCGTTCCTGACGATGGAACTGCATTCGACCGGCGACGTGGTCGCGAGCGACGCGAGCGGCGAACCTGCCGCGGTGGTCGGCCATTACGCGCCGGGCGTCGAGCAGCGCGTGCTCGCGACCTTCCACCTCAATGCCGGCACCTGGGACCTCGCGCTCGACGACGTGCCCGTCGTGACCGCGCGCGCGCATGGCGTGCAGGGCCGCGGCATCGGCGGCCTGCTGTTCGGCACGCACCACCAGACCGCGGCCGGCAGCCTGCTGCACCTCGACGACATCGAGGTGCGCCGCGGCGACCGCATCCTCGCGGATGGATTCGACCCGGCGATGGCGCGCGCTGTCAGCGCCGATACGCGCTGGGACCATTGACGCGAGCGGCGCAACGACGAATCCGCTTCACGCACCCGGAGGGCGACCTGACGGTCGCGGCGTTGCGGCTCCGGCGGGCGACGGCGCGTCAGGTCCGCGACGACGACAGCGGATGCACGCCGCGAATCCGTGCGACCACGCGGTTGCGCCCGCGCGACTTCGCCTCGTACAACGCGCGGTCCGCGATCGCGATCAGCTCATCGGGTGACTGGTCCGCCTGCGGATGCAGGGACGAGACGCCGATGCTCACCGTCACCCACGGCGCGACGGCTTGCGGATGTGGCATCGCGCGCGCCTCGACCGCGCGCCGCAGGTGTTCGCCGGCTCGGCGCGCCTCGCGCAATCCGCAGCCGGGCAACAGCAACGCGAACTCCTCGCCGCCGTAGCGCGCGACGTATTCGCGCGCGGCGCCCGCGACTTCGCAGCAGACCTGCGCGAGTTCGCGCAGGCATTCGTCGCCGTGCAGGTGGCCGCGCGCGTCGTTGAGCGCCTTGAAGCAGTCGACGTCGGCCAGCAGCAGCCCGAGCGGGCGCGTCGCCTTCGCATGTTGCTCCCACTGTTCGGCCAGGTGCTGGTCGAAACAGCGGCGGTTCGCGATGCCGGTGAGGCCGTCGCTCATCGACAGGCGTTGCAGCCGGCGGTTCGCCTGCTCGAGCTCGCGCACGACACGCGCAAGATGGATCGCGCCCGCGATCTGCGCCGCGATCGCATCGAACACCACGCAGACCTCGGGCGCGAAGAACTCCGCGCGCGTGCTCTCGAGATTCAGCACGCCGTGCAGGCGCGCGCGGTGCCGGATCGGCACGAGGTATTCGGAACGCACCTCGCGGTTGCCGGGCACGTAGTCGGGATCGCCATCGGTGTCGACGATCAGCTGCGCGTGGCCGCTGCGCGCGCAGCGGCCCGCGGCGCCGAGCGTGACCGGCCATGGCAGGCTGCCCGGGAGGTCGAGTTCGAGCTCTCCGGCCCAGACTTCCTGCACGAAGTGGTCGCCCGCGTCGTCGAGCAGGATGATG
>JAEYZH010000182.1 GCA_023430685.1 Pseudomonadota bacterium
TTTCGACTGCGACCGGGGCGGCCGGGCCGGCACCTTCGCCGCCGGCGCCGCAACCGGCGAGCAGGACGGCAAGACCGAGCGAGATCGGCAACTTCTTCATGGATGGTCTCCGCGGGGCGATCCCCGGTTCAGGTTCAGACGGGCTGTGAAGCCTAGCACAGCGACCGCGCCGCGCTGGCCGGCGCGCGTGTCGTTTCCCGCTCGTTCGCACGTAGCAGCAGTGACCCCACCGACGGAGCCCGCCATGCACGTTTCCACCCCGAGCCGAGCCGCCGCGGCGAACCGGCGCCCCCTCGCAGCGGCCTGCGCGTTGTTGCTCTGCGCCGCGTTGCCCGCGCGGGCCGCGGTGTTCACGGTCAACAGCGAGGCCGACGTCCCCGACGATGCGATCGGCAACGGCGAATGCCATGCCGAACTCGGCCTGCCCGGCGTCTGCACGTTGCGCGCGGCGATCCAGGAAGCCAATGCGAATCCGGGCCTCGACCAGATCTGGCTCACCGCCGGGCAGGTCTACACGCTGACGCGCGCGGGCCAGGATGCGACCGCGGCCAATGGCGACCTCGACATCCTGGACGACGTGCAGGTGCTGTTCCTGGCCTCGGGCGAGCGCCCGGTGGTCGATGCGAACGGCCTCGAGCGCGCGTTCGAGGTGCACGAAGGCCATGCGACGCTGCTCGGTTTCGACCTCGTGGGTGGCGACGCGAGCCTCGCGGGCGACCAGACGGGCGGCGCGATCGCGGTCGCGTTCGACGCAGGGGTCGTGCAGCTCTCGCTGTTGCGACTGCACGGCAACCGCGCGAACTTCGGCGGCGCGCTCTACAACGACGGCGCGCAGACGACCGTGAGTGCGTGCGAATTCTTCGACAATGCGGCGCTAGACGACTTCACCGACAGCGGCGGCGCCGCGATCCTCAACCGCGGCACGCTGCTCGTCGAGAACAGCAGCGTGCTCGACAACGGCGGCGTCGACGGCCTCGGCGCGATCGCGGTCGAGAACACGCCACCGTTCTCGGGCGAACCGGTGCTGACGCTCGTCAACAGCACGATCGCGCGCAATGTCGGGTTCGGCGTGCTGAGCCGCGACGCGGCGACCCTCGTGGTCAGGAACGCGACGATCGCGGGCAACAGCACGGTCGGCGTGCGCATCGCCGGCGCGGGCGGCACGTTCCAGATGCGCAACAGCGTGATCGCGCGCAACGGTGACGAGGACTGCGTGATCTCGGTGACCGCCACGCTCAACCTCGACCGCTACAACATGGACTCGGACGACACCTGCGAACTCTCGAGCGGCAGCTCGAACTACCCGGGCGTCGAGCCCTGGCTCACGCCGCCGATGCGGCGCGGCGGTTTCACGCGCGTGGCATGGCCGCTCACGCGCAGCCCGGTCATCGACCAGGCGCATCCGGTGATCGGCGCGATCGGCTGCGAGGAGGAAGACCAGGACTTCAACGAGCGGCCGGTCGACTTCGACGGCGACGGCAATGCGCGCTGCGACGTCGGCGCGATCGAACTCGACGACGACGTGATCTTCCACGACCCGATGGAACGGCTCTGACGCCGGCAGCGGCTGAGCGGAACGTGACCGTTCACGCGCGAGTCCAAAAAAGCTCATGCGGCGTTCACCGCGCAGGCGCTTTCCTTGTGCGACGCGAATGTCGCGTACCGGCGTCACGAGCCGGACAGCCAAAGGAGGGTTCGCCATGCTTCACTATGCCATCGTGTTCCTCGTGATCGCCCTGGTCGCCGCAGTACTCGGTTTCGGCGGCATCGCGGGTGCCGCGGCCGGGATCGCGAAGATCCTGTTCGTCGTGTTCCTCGTGTTGTTCGTCGTTTCGCTGATCATGGGGCGCCGCGGGCGCGGGTCGGTCTGACGCGTTGCGGGCCGGAGTGACGCCCTGACTGCGGCGTCATTCCGGCAAGCGCGCCGCCGCGGGATACGGCGGTACGTCGAGGGTCTCGCCGGTCAGGAAACGCTCGCGCAACCCGTTCCACCAGTCGGGATCGAACAGGTGCGCGTAGCGCCGCACGAGCGCCTCGCGCAGGGGTGGCGCAAGTCCGAGGAACTGCGGGAACTGCGCCGGAAACACATCGTTCGGCCGAACGCTGAGCCAGTCCTCGACCGGCCGCGATTCCTCGCCTTCGGGCGCCTCGGGCAGATGCCTGAAGCGGCACTCCTCGACGAGGCACAACTCGTCGTAGTCGTAGAACACCACGCGCCCGATGCGTGAAACACCGAAGTTCTTCAGCAGCAGGTCGCCCGGGAAGATGTTCACGCGTGCAAGGTCCTCGATCGCCTGCGCGTAGTCGAGCACGGCGCGCAAACCCGCGGCGGCATCGACTTCCCGCAGATGCAGATCGAGCGGGCGCAGCCGGCGTTCGATGTAACAGTGCCGGAACACGAGGCCGTGCGCGTCGCCTTCGATGCTCGATGCACACTCCGATTCGATCTCGGCGAGCACCTCCGGCTCGAACGCCGCGCGCGGCAGGCGCAGGTGGCGGAACTCCTGGGCGTCGATGAGGCGGCCGACGCGATCGTGGCGCGCGACCAGCCGATAGCGCCGTTCGACCTCGGCACGGCCCCCTTCCTTGGGCCAGGCGAAGCGATCGCGGATCAGCTTGATGACGACCGCGTGCGCGCGCGGCGTGACCACGAGCATGACCATCCCGCGCGCGCCTTCCGCGCGCACGAGGCGGTCGTCGGGCGCCCGGGCGAGATGCGCGAACAGCTCGCGGTAGCGCTCGGTCTTGCCCTGCTTGATGCGCCCGAGCACGGTGTAGAGCTCGCCACGCGGTCGGTGCGGCAGCAGCGCGTGCAGGAACGCGACGGCGGCCGAGACCACGGCGAGATCGGCATGGAACGCGCTGCGCGCGTAGCCGAACAGCTGCGACACCTGGTGCAGGTTGGTCAGCACCGCGTCGGCGCGCACGCCGGTCGGAGTGCTGACGAGCGCCACGACCAGCGGCGTGCAGGCGTCGATGCCGACGAGGCGGCAGACCAGGTAGGCACGCTGTTCGCGATAGAACACCGTGCGCAGCGCCTGCATCGACTGCCAAGCCGCGCCCTCCTCGAGCGCGCGCTCGGCCAGCTCTTCAGCGATCAGGGCCGCGCTGCGTGCCGCATCGGCGTAGCCGATCGTGAACGGGTGCGCATCGAGCAGGCCCAGGCACGCAGCCAGCGGATCGCGCAAGTCGAAGGACGCATGCTCGACGACCGCGTCATCGTCGTCGGCCGGCGCCCGCAGGTCGACGAACTCGATCGCCTCGTCGACGCCGCGCGTGCGGAAGAAGCGACGCGACAGCGTATTGAAGAACGTGTGGAACAGCTCGCGATCCGGGTGCGCTTCGACCAGCCCCGCGTAGGCACCGCGCATCGCCGCCCACAGCGGGCGCGAACGCACGCGGTCGTCGAGCAGGAGTTCGAGTCGCGCGAGCGTTTCGGCGATGCAGGCATCGTAGAGGTCGATGCGCGCCGCCGCGTCGACCTGCGCGGTGCGCCAGTCGCGCCGTTCGAAGTGGCGCTGCGCGCGCCGCGTGATGTCCGAGTAACGCCCGTTGTAGTCGAGGAATGCATCGACCACCCGCGCGGCGGCGCGGGCCGGCATCGCATCGCTCGGAGGGTCGGGCAGGGTCGGCGGCATCGCGCCGAGTCTAGCGACCTGCGTCTGCCACGTGCGCACGCGGGCCGCTTCTTCCCCCGCAGCAACGGGGGAAGAAGCGCGGCCTCACATCGCGGCGATCAGCGCATCGCCGAACTCCGAGCACTTGACCTCGGTGGCGCCTTCCATCAGGCGCGCGAAGTCGTAGGTGACCCGCTTGGCCGCGATCGCCTTGTCCATCGCGGCGATGATCGCGTCGGCGGCTTCGGTCCAGCCCATGTAGCGCAGCATCATCTCGCCGGAGAGGATCACCGAACCCGGGTTGACCTTGTCCTGGCCCGCGTACTTCGGCGCGGTGCCATGGGTCGCTTCGAACACCGCGTGGCCGGTCACGTAGTTGATGTTGCCGCCCGGCGCGATGCCGATGCCGCCGACCTGCGCGGCGAGCGCGTCGCTGAGGTAGTCGCCATTGAGGTTCAGCGTCGCGACCACGTCGTATTCGGCCGGGCGCAGCAGGATCTGCTGCAGGAACGCGTCGGCGATCGCGTCCTTGACCGTGATCGTCCTGCCGGTCTTCGGGTTCTTGAACGTCATCCACGGGCCGCCGTCGAGCTCGACCGCGCCGAACTCGGACTGCGCGAGCGCATAGCCCCAGTCGCGGAAGCCGCCTTCGGTGAACTTCATGATGTTGCCATTGTGCACCAGGGTCACCGAGGAGCGGTCGTTGTCGACCGCGTACTTCAGCGCCGCGCGCACGAGCCGCTCGGTGCCCTCCTTCGAGACCGGCTTGATGCCGAAGCCCGAGGTCGCGGGGAAGCGGATCTTCCGGTAGCGATCGGGGAAATGCTCCTGCAGCAGCGCGGCGAACTTCTTCGCTTCGTCGGAACCCTCCTGGAACTCGATGCCGGCGTAGATGTCCTCGGTGTTCTCGCGGAAGATCGTCATGTCGACCTTCGACGGATCCTTGACCGGCGAGGGCACGCCCTTGAACCAGCGCACCGGGCGCAGGCAGGTGTAGAGGTCGAGCATCTGGCGCAGCGCGACGTTGAGCGAGCGGATGCCGCCGCCGACCGGCGTGGTCAGCGGACCCTTGATCGAGACGAGGTACTCGCGGCAGGCCTCGACGGTTTCGTCGGGCAGCCAGTTGCCGGTCTGGTTGAACGCCTTCTCGCCGGCGAGCACCTCCATCCAGTGGATGCGGCGCTTGCCGCCGTAGGCCTTGGCGACCGCGGCGTCGAGCACGCGCACCGAGGCGCGCCAGATGTCCGGGCCGGTGCCGTCGCCTTCGATGAACGGCACGATCGGCTGGTCGGGCACCGTCAGCACGCCGTCGGCGATGCGGATGCGGGAGCCGCCGGCGGGCGGCACGGGAACGGTTGAAGTCATCGGGATCTCCGGGTGGACGGAACACGCGGCCGCGAGGCGGCAGTCGCCCATTGTCGCGCGTTCGCGCCGTTTCATGAAGCCGACGCGTTCGCTGCAGCGCAAGATCGCGGCTGCGGCGAGCGTGGTAACGTGGCCTCGTCCTGCCGACCGATGGAGGGCCGGCGCAGTACGGGGATCTGGCCATGCGGATCGGCATCGTCGTGGATTCGGCCTGCGATCTTCCCGATCGCTTCCTCGAGGCGCATGCGATCACGGTGTTGCCGATCGTGGTGCGACTCGACGACCAGACCCTCGTCGACGACCGCGATCCTTCGACCTGGCGTCGCTTCCTCGACGACAAGCTCGGTGCGCGCGGCCACGACGCCGAGACCGAGCCGTACACGGTCGAGCAGGTGCGCGACCTGTTCCTCGGCAAGCTCGTGATCGACTACGACTGCGTGTTCTGCCTGACGATCACGTCGACGCGCAGCCCGATCCACGCGCATGCGAGCCAGGCGAGCTTCGCGATCCTCAAGGATTACCGCCCGATCCGCCGCGACGCAGGCGTGACCGGGCCGTTCCTGATGCGCGTAATCGACACCGGTAACCTGTTCGCCGCGCAGGGCGTCACCGCCGTGGAAGCGGTGCGCCTGCGCGAAGCGGGCCAGAATCCCGGCCAGATGCGCGAGCGGCTCGAATTCCTCGCGCGCAACACCTGGGGCTACATGCTGCCGCGCGACCTCTACTACCTGCGCGCGCGCGCGCAGAAGAAGGGCGACCGCAGCGTCGGTTGGGTCAGCGCGGCACTCGGCACCGCGCTCGACATCAAGCCGCTGCTGCGCGGGCATTGCGGCGAAACCGGGCCGGTCGCGAAGGTGCGCGGGTTCGAGCAGGGCGCGGAGATGCTGTTCAATGCGACCGCGCGGCGCGTGCGTGCGGGGCTGCTCGCGCCGACCTTGTGCGTGAGCTACGGCGGCGACCTCTCCGAACTCGCCGCGATGCCGGGGTATGCGTCGCTGCTCGCGACCTGCACCGAGCACCAGGTGGAGGTGTTCGAGGCACCGATGAGCATCACCGGCATGATCAATGTCGGCACCGGCGCGATCACGCTCGGGTTCGCGGCGGAGCAACACGAGTTCGCGGCGTAGCGTTTCGAACGAAGCAGAAGACTGGAACACGAAGCACGGTGCACAGGGGTTGCCGTCGCGCGCGCAAAAAAAGAAGCGCGGATCGCTCCGCGCTTCCGGGTGCATCGATCGCTCGCGCGAGGATCACTTCACGCTGAAGTCCTTGCTCGCGACCGGGCGGCCGTCGAGCGAGATTTCGACCTTGTAGTTGCCGGCGGGCCAGCCATCGGGCTTGCTGATGTGGAACGTCGTCACGGCCGGGCCGCTCGGCGCGATCGTCTGGCTCGACTCGTTGACGGTCTGGCCGTCCTGGTAGGTCCACTTCGCGTTGAGCACCGCGTTCGACGCGCTGCCCGTGGTCGCGACGGCTGCGTAGATCGTGTCCTGCGGCGTGAACGAGGTCGACGCCGCGGTCACGCGCTGGTCGGCACCGACCGCGTTGCCGAGATCGACCGAAGCCACCGCGACCGGCGCAGGCGCGGGGACCGGCGCAGGCGGCGTCACCGGAGGCGGCGTGCTCGTGGTGGTCGGCGGGGTCGAGGTCGGGGGTGCCGAGTGTTCCTCGTTCTTGCCGCACGCGGAGAGCGCGAGCGCGCCGGCGATCACGGCGATCAGGCTGTATTGCGGGCGTAGCTTCGTCATCGTCATACCCTCCGTTGCGTCAATCGTTGGAATCGGTGTCGGCCGGGATCTTCAGCACCTGGCCGGGCTTGATCAGGTCCGGGTCGTCGAGCTGGTCGCGGTTGGCCTCGAAGATCGCGCGCCAGCGATTCGCGTTTCCGTATTCGCGCTTGGCGATCTTGGAGAGGCTGTCGCCCTTGACGACGGTGTAGGTCTTCGCCTTCGACACGTCGGTGTCCGTGATCGTCGGTGCGGTCGATGCGGCACCCGAGCGCACGTCTCCGAAGTCGGCCTTCGGCGCGGCGGGTGGAGCAGACGAGCGGGCGCCGCCCTGCACGTTCGAGAAGTCCGGCTTCTTGGGCTCGTTGGCCATCGTCCCCTCTCCTTTGTCTGCGGGAGCCGCACAATACACCCTGCCCGGCTTAACGGCGGATGAGTCCCGGTGCCTGGCCAGCGCCGGGTGGCTACTGGCGCGCGAGCCTCGGATTGCCCACGTCGGCGGCGGCGGTGCCGCGCCAGGGATTGATGTCGAGGCCACCGCGCCGCGTGTAGCGCGCGTGCACCTCGAGCCGGGTCGGCGCGCACTGCCGCAGCACGTCGCAGAAGATGCGTTCGACGCACTGTTCGTGGAAACCCGCATGGTCGCGGAACGACACGAGGTAGCGCAGCAGGCCGGCGCGATCGATGCGCGGACCCACGTAACGCACCTGCACGCTGGCCCAGTCGGGCTGTCCGGTGACCGGGCAGTTCGACTTCAGCAGATCCGATACGAGGCGCTCCTCGACGATCTCGCCCCCCGAGCGCAGCAGCGCAGGATCGGGCGGCCCATAGGTGTCGATGTCGATCGCGAGGTCGTCGAGCGATTCGCCTTCGAGCCGCTGCATCACCGGCGCGCACGCAAGCGGCAGCAGCGCGACGCCGACCTCGGCCCCGGTCGCGAGCGCGAGGTCGCGCGCCAGTCGCCTGCGGACTGCCTCCGCATCGGCAAGGCGCTCGCGGTTGAAACCGTTGAGGTACAGCTTGAACGACTTCGACTCGACGAGGTTCGGCGAATCCGCGGGCATGCGGAATTCGCCGAGCGCGACCACCGGCTTGCCGCGCAGGTCGAGCCAGGACAGCTCGTATGCATTCCAGATGTCGACGCCGGTGAACGGCAGGGTATCGCCGATGCCGAGCTCCGCGCGACCGGCCGCACGCGGGATCGCGAACAGCAGACCCGGGTCGTAACGATCCGGATAGCGCGTGTCCTTGCCGAGGCTCGAGTCGTGCGGAGTAGCCATGGCGTGTCGGGGTGTGGGCCGGATGTCGCGGGGTCAGGCATCAACGCAATCCACCGCATCGTCGCCCTTGCGCTGGCCGGGGTCCAGCCTGACCGCGTGCGGCGTGCCGGCCCGGCGCTTGTCTATTCCCTATTCCCTAGTCCCTACCTTCACGACGCCACGGCCTCGACGAGCCCCTCGTCCGGGTGCTTCGCGGCTTCCGCGTGGTGGTCCTGCGCGAGCAGCATGTAGAACGCGGGCACGACGAACAGCGTGAACAGCGTGCCGATCGTGAGGCCGGTCGTGATCACGAGGCCCATGTTGTAGCGGCCCGCGGCACCCGCGCCGCTCGCGATCACCAGCGGCACCACGCCGAGCACCATCGCCGCGGTCGTCATGAGGATCGGGCGCAGTCGCGTCGCGGCGGCCTGTTCGATCGCGTCGCGCTTGCTGCGGCCCGCGCGCTGCAGCTCGTTCGCGAACTCGACGATCAGGATGCCGTGCTTGGAGATCAGGCCCATCAGCGTGACGAGGCCGACCTGGGTGTAGATGTTGAGCGAGGTCGCCCAGCGCGTCGAGAGTGCGCCCATGCCGACGAAGCCCGGCAGCAGGTTGATGAAGACCAGCGCCCCGAACAACGCCATCGGCACCGACACGAGGATCACGATCGGATCGCGCAGGCTGTTGAACTGGGCCGCGAGCGCGAGATAGACGATGATCACCGCGAACAGCAGCGTGATCGCGAAGCCGCCGGACTCGCTGATGAACTGGCGTGCCTGGCCCGAGTAGTCGACGCCATAGCCCGACGGCGCGAGCTCGCGAATCGTGTCGCGGAGGAAGCCGATCGCCTCGCCCTGCGACACCGCGGGCACGCCCTGGAAGGTCACGGAGTTGAGCTGCTGGAAGCGCGTGAGCGCCTGCGGCACCACCGTGTCCTTGATCGTCGCGACGGTGGAAGCCGGGATCACGTCACCCGAAGGCGTGCGGATGTAGTTGTCGAGCACCTGGTCGGGATTCAGGCGATCGGCCTGCAGCACCTGCGGGATCACCTTGTACGAGCGGCCCGCGATCGAGAAGTAGTTGACGTAGCCGCCACCCATCGCGGCGCCGAGCGAACTGCCGATGTCCTGCTGGGTCATGCCGAGCGTCGCGACCATGTCGCGGTCGACCTCGACCGTGCTCTGCGGCTTGTCGATCTTGAGGTTCATGTCGACGAACCAGAACATGCCGCTCGACTGCGCGCGCTCGAGCACGCCCTGCGCGACCTCGTAGAGGTTCTCGAAAGGCTCGGTGGTCGACATCACCACTTCGACCGGCATGCCCTGCGCGCCCGGCAGCGGCGGGAACTGGAACGCGACGGCGTTGACGCCGGCCATGCCCTGCCACTTCTGCTGCAGTTCCTGCTGGATCGCGTTCGCGTTGCGGCTGCGCTCGGACCACGGCTCGAGCTGCGCGCCGGTGAACACCGAGTTCGGACCCGAGAAGCCGGTGAACTGGAACGTCTGGCGCACCTCGGGGATGCTCTTGGTGATCTCGTGCATCTGCTCGAGGTAGTCGCGCACCTGCGCGGGCGACGCGTTCGGCGCCGCCATCCCCATGCCGAGCACGATGCCCTGGTCTTCTTCCGGCGCCAGCTCGGTCTTGGACGCGTTGAACAGGTAGGCGGTGCCGCCGAGCAGCATCAGGCCCATCACGACCGGCACGATCCAGGTATCGAGCGTGCCGTGCAGGCGGCGCTGGTAGCCCTGGTGCAGGCGATCGAACATCCGATCGATGAAGTTCACGAAACGGTTGCCACCGTGCTCCATGCGCAGGAAGCGCGAACCGAGCATCGGCGACAGCGCGAGCGCGACCACCGCCGACACCGTCACCGCGCCCGCCAGCGTGAACGCGAACTCGGTGAACAGCGCGCCGGTGAGGCCACCCTGGAAGCCGATCGGCACGTACACCGCGATCAGCACGATCGTCATCGCGATGATCGGGCCAGCCAGCTCGCGTGCGGCGATCAGCGCGGCGTCGAACGGCTTGCGCCCTTCTTCCTTGATGTGCCGATCGATGTTCTCGACCACGATGATCGCATCGTCGACGACGAGGCCGATCGCGAGCACCAGCGCGAGCAGCGTGATCAGGTTGATCGTGTAGCCGAGCATCAGCATCACGAAGAACGCGCCGACCAGCGACAGCGGCATCGCGATGACCGGGATGATCACCGCGCGGAAGCTGCCCATGAACAGGAAGATCACGAGCGTGACGATCAGCAGTGCCTCGACCAGGGTCTTCACCACTTCTTCGATCGAAGTATTGATGAAGTCGGTCGCGTCATAGGCGATCTGGCCGGTGATGCCGGCCGGCAGCTGCGCCTGGATCTCGGGAAACGCGTTGCGCACGCGCTCGGCGACGTCGAGCACGTTCGCGTCGGGCGAGGTCTTGATGCCGAGGAACACCGACTGGTTGCCATCGAACGCGACCGCCGAGTCGTAGTCCTCGGCGCCGAGCACGACATTGGCGACGTCTTCGAGCCTGACCAGCGCGCCGTCCTTCTGCTTGACCACGAGCTTGCGGAACTCCGCCACGGTATGCAGGTCGGTCGCCGCGGTCAGCGCGACGGTCACGGTCTGGCCCTTGGTCGCGCCGACCGCCGCGAGGTAGTTGTTCGCGGCGAGTGCGGCGTAGACGTCGGCCGCGGTCACCCCGTGCGCGGCGAGGCGCGCGGGATCCATCCATGCGCGCAGCGCGAACTGGCGTCCGCCGAGGAGCTCGGCGGTCTGCACGCCGTCGATCGAGTCGAGCTTGGGCTTGACCACGCGCACGACGTAGTCGGTGATGTTGTTGGCCGGCAGCGTCTCGCTGTAGAAGCCCATGTACATCGACGCGGTCGTTTCCCCGACCTGCACCGTGATG
This sequence comes from Pseudomonadota bacterium, assembly GCA_023430685.1. GTDB lineage: Bacteria > Pseudomonadota > Gammaproteobacteria > Xanthomonadales > Rhodanobacteraceae > Dokdonella_A. The sequence continues at coordinate 10,870 of JAEYZH010000182.1, forward strand.
ACCGGCTGTTGCGCCTGCTCGGGCAACTGGTTGGTGACGGCGCTGATCTGGGTCTGGATCTCGGTCAGCGCGCGGTTGGAATCGTAGTTGAGCTGCAGCGTCGCGGTGATGATCGACACGCCCGTGCTCGAGGACGAGGACAGGTAGTCGATGCCCTGTGCCTGCGCGATCGCCGCTTCGAGCGGCTGGGTGATGAAGCCCGCGACGGTGTCGGCGTCCGCGCCGTAGTACGCGGTGCTGACGGTGACGATCGCGTTCTCGGTCTCCGGGTACTGACGCACGGTCAGGTCGGTGACCGAGCGCAGGCCGAGCACGAGGATCAGCAGGCTGACGACGATCGCCAGCACCGGCTTCTTGATGAACAGGTCGGTGAATTTCATCGGATTGCGCTCCAGCGGCGCCGAGCAGGCGCCGGCACGGGTTCGACGGCGGCGGGCCGGCTCAGGATTCCTGCGGCTTCGGGTCGGCGTCGGACTTCGGGACGCGCGCGTTGTCGATCACGAGCGGCGTGCCGTTCTTGAGCTTGAGCTGCCCGCTCGTGACGACCTCGGTGCCCTCTTCGATGCCACTCAGCACCGCGACCTGGTCGCCGCGCGTCGGGCCGGTCGTCACGAACACCTGCTGCGCGGTCGGCAGGGCGGGCTTGCCGTCGGCGCCGGTGCCTTCGCCGGGTTTCACGACATACACGGTTTCGCCGTACGGGTTGAACGTGATCGCGGTCTGCGGCAGCGTGAGCTGGCGCTTCTGCTCGCCGACCTCGATCGCGACGTTCGCGAACATGCCGGGCATCAGCACGCCGTCGGCATTCGGCAGCGACGCCTCGATGCGCGCATTGCGCGTGTCGCCGTCGACTTTCGGCGCGATCGCGGACACCAGGCCTTCGAACTCGCGATCGGCGTAGGCGTCCAGTCGCAGCACGACGCGCTGGCCGACGCGCACCTGGCCGAGGTCGCGCTGGGGTACGAAGAAGTCCGCATGGATCGGATCGAGCTGCTGCAGCGTGACCACCGGCGTGCCCGCGTTGAGGTAAGCGCCGGGGCTCAGCGTGACGATGCCGATGCGGCCCGCGAACGGCGCGCGCAATTGCTTCTTGCCGAGCATCGCCTGCGCCTGCTGGACCGCCGCGCGCTTCGCCTTGAGGTCGGCCTGCGCGTTGTCCCAGGTCGCACGCGGGATCGCCTTGACCTCCAGCTGCTTCTGCGCGCGCTCGAAAGTCACCTTGGCCAGCTCCGCCGCGGCCTCGGCCTGGCGCAGCGCGGCGAGATCGTCTTCGGAGCGCAGCTCGGCCAGCAGCTGGCCCTGCTCGACCTCGTCGCCCGAGCCGACTTCGATCCTCGAGATCACGCCGGACGCGTCGAACGCGAGGTCGGCGCCGCGCACCGCGCGCAGCGTCGCCACGGCCGCCTGCATCGGCTGCCACTCGTCGAAACCGACGGTGGTCGAGGTCACGGTCTGCGGCGGGACCGGCATGTCGGCCATCGCCTTCTTCATCATGACCTGGCCCATGACGTTCCAGCCGATCAGCAGGAACAGCAGCAGCCCGACCAAGACCAGCATGATGATCATGCGCTTGGTCGTGCTGGGCTTGCGGTCGGACTTGCGGTTGTCGCGCGTAGCCATGCGGATGGCTCCTCGGGTTTTTCGATTCGTTGGCGCGGCACCCGCCACCCACCCGCTTCGGCGGCCGACGCGCGGCGCCTTCGACAGACGAACAGGAGGGACGCGATTCGACGGGACGCGGATGTGGCCGCTACCGTCGCGGGAAACTCTCCGGTGTACCGTGTCGCCTGTGCGACGTCCGATCAGTACGACACCGAGGCGCAGCGCGCGTCGGCACACGGGCATCCGCGCCGTCTCGGCGTGCGGCAGCCCTGATTAGATTGAACTCATCAGTTCAATAATAGCGATCCGTTCCGGACAGGGCAAGCACCGGTCGGATCGAGGGCGCAGCCTACACCAAGCTTTCGGTGCGTCGCAGTGCCATTGGTTGCGCGAGCGCGTGGCCATTCACGGCAGTCGCCTTCAGGCACGGTGCTCGCGCGCGAGGTACTCCTCGCTCTGCATCTCGATCAGGCGCGACTCGGTGCGCGCGAACTCGGCGCGCAGGCGCTCGCCGTCGTACAGCTCGACGATCGGCGCCGCGGCCGACAGCACGAGCTTCACGCCGCGATCGTAGGCCTCGTCGACGAGTTCGATGAAGCGGCGCGCGGGATCTTCCTGTTGCGGCGTGAACTGCGGGACATGCGAGATCACGAGCGTGTGGTACTCGCGCGCAAGCTCGATGTAGTCGGCGACCGCGCGCGGCCCCTCGCAAAGCGCGTCGAAATCGAACCAGGCCACGCCCCCGGCGACGCGCCTGGCCCGGATGGCGCGACCGTTGACGGCGAGTTCGGCCGGGTGGCCCGCGGCGCCACGCGCGACGCGGCTGAAGATCTCCGCGAGGCGTCGTTCCGACGCCGCATCGGGAGGTACCAGGAACACCGGCGCCTGCTTCAGCGCGCGCAGGCGCCAGTCGGTGGTCGAGACGAGCTCGACCGTTTCGCAATGCCGTTCGATCAGCGCGATCGCGGGCAGGAAGCGCTCCCGCTGCAGGCCGTCGCGATACAGGCCCTGCGGCCGCGTGTTGGACGTGGTCACGAGCACGACGCCGCGGTCGAACAACGCGCGCAGCAGGTTGCCGAGGATCATCGCATCGCCGATGTCGCCGACGTGGAACTCGTCGAGCACGAGCACGCGCACCTCGTCCGCGATGCGCGCGGCGACCTCGACCAGCGGATCAGGGCGCCCCTCGAGTCCGCGCAACCGCGCGTGCACGTCCTGCATGAAACGATGGAAATGCACGCGCTGCCGGCCCGCGGGCGGCAGCGACTCGAACAGCAGGTCGCACAGGAAGGTCTTGCCGCGCCCGACCGAACCCCACAGGTAGAGCCCGCGCGGCGGCGGCGGGCGCTTGCCGGCGAGGCGCTGCCACAACGTCGGCGGCGCAGCGGCCAGCATCTCGCGCCAGAGGCGGTCGAGCACCGGCAATACCGCCTGCTGCGCGGGATCGTCCTGCCAGCGGCCCGCCGCGACGCCCGCGCGATAGCGATCGCACGGTGACGGCGGGGTCGCGTCCGCGCCGACGCTCATCCAGCGCGCGGCGGCGGCAGGTTCGAACCGAGCGCGTTCTTCAGCACGCCGCGCAGGTCCATCAGGCGACGATGGAAGAAGTGCCCGGTCTCGGGCAGGCGCACGAGTTGCGGGGCGGGATCGAGCGAATCGACCCACGCGTACACCGCGGAGGGGTCGACGACCTCGTCCTCCTCGCCCTGCACGACGAGCCACGGGCAGGACGGAGGCGCCACCATCGAGAAGTCCCAGCGCCCGGCCGGCGGCGCGACCAGCACCAGTTGCGACGGCATGACGCGCGACGCCGCGCGCAATGCGACGTAGGCACCGAACGAGAAACCGGCCAGCCACAGCGCGTCGCCCGGTCGCTGCGCACGCAGCCAGTCCGCGATCGCGGCGACGTCGTCGGTTTCGCCTTCGCCGTTGTCGTGCACGCCTTCGGATCGACCCACGCCGCGGAAATTGAAGCGCACCGTCGCAAGACCGAGTTCGAGCAGCGCGCGCTCGGTGATCGTGACGACCTTGTTGTGCATCGTGCCGCCCTGCAACGGATGCGGGTGGCAGACGATCGCGACGCCCGCGCGCGCGGTCGCGGCCTCCGGCAGCGAGCAGTCGAGTTCGATCGCACCCGCGGGACCCGGCAGCAGCAGGCTGCCGGAGGTGGCGGGGAACGCGGGCAGCGGTGCAGGCATGCGTGAATGATACGGGACCCGCGCGGCTGTCGTCGGGCGCGCCCCAATCCGTAGCGCTTGCACGATGCCGCCCCGCAGGCCCCGCCATGCCGACCCGACCATCCTGCCGCTGACGTCGCGGCCGCTCGGACCCGACGCCACGCGGGCGCGGCCGGCCAGCGCCGCGGATTGCCTCCGCGAGCCGCGCGGGGACGATAATCGTGCGCGGGCCGTGCCGCTGCGACCCCGGGAGTCCGCCACGATGGCCGTGACACCGACCGAGTTCGCCCGCCAGCTCGAGCGCGAAGGCTTCGCGCCCGCGGAGGAGCTCGACGTGCTGCTGCCCGCGGTGTACGCCGACCTCAAGCGCATCGCGCATCGCCAGTTGCTGCGCCATGTGCCGGGCGCGACGCTGTCGACGACCGTGCTCGTGCACGAGACCTGGGCGCGGCTCGCGGCCCACGGCGAGGGGCGCTTCACGCGCGCGCACCTGCTCTCGCTCGGCGCGCGCGTGATGCGCCAGGTGGTGGTCGACCACGCGCGCGCGCGCTGCGCGGCCAAGCGCGGCGGCGGGCTGCATCACGTCGAACTGGAAGCCGATGATGCGCGCGACGACGCGCAGGGCCAGGCCCTGCTGCTGCTCGGTGAAGCGCTCGATGCACTCGCCGAAGCGGATCCGCGCCTGCTGCGGCTGGTCGAGCAGCACTGGTTCATCGGGCTCGAACCGGACGAACTCGCGCTGCTGCACGAGGTCAGCCTGCGCACGATCCAGCGCGAGCTCAAGCGCGCGCGCGCATGGCTGGCCGAGTTGCTCGCGCCATGAGCCGGCACTGGGATCGCGCGGGATTTGGCGAGCTCGATGCGCTGCTGCGGCGCGCGCTCGAACTCGCCGACGCTGCGCGCGATGCATTCCTGCGCGGCGTCGAACGCGAGCGGCCCGCGCT
>JAEYZH010000076.1 GCA_023430685.1 Pseudomonadota bacterium
TTGCTGCAGCCGCTCGTCGATGCCCTGAACGCGGCGGTGCGGCGCCTGCGCCTCGCGCTCGACCGGTTTCCGGCCAAGGCTGCGTTCCTCGTCGCGGAGAACGACGCGGACGTGCGGCAGGAACTGACGGGCCTGCGCGACGCGCTCGGTGCGCTCGCGCAGGCACTCGACACGCACGCAGAGCGCAGTCGCGGACTCGCGAGCGTGGCCGAACGCGCGGGCGAGCAGAGCGCGCGCCTCGAGCAACTCGTCGACGGCGATGCGCGCGACGCGGTGCACTGGTACGAACTCGGCGCGCACGGGTTCTCGTTCCACGCGACGCCGCTCGATATCTCGCGGCCCTTGCGCGAACTGCGCGCGCAGAGCAGGGCGAGCTGGATCTTCACCTCGGCGACGCTCTCGGTGGCCGGGAAGTTCACGCATTTCTCGCGCCAGCTCGGCCTCGAGGATCCGGTCGAACTCGCGCTGGAGAGTCCGTTCGACTATGCACGCCAGGCGCTCGCCTACCTGCCGAAGGGACTGCCCGAACCGTCCGCGCCCGACTACGTCGAACGCGTCGTCGACGCGGTGGTGCCGGTGCTCGAAGCATCGCGCGGGCGCGCGTTCCTGCTGTTCACCTCGCATCGCGCGCTGCGTCGCGCGGCGGAACTGTTGCCCGCGCGGGTGCCGTTCCCGCTGTTCGTGCAGGGCAGCGCACCGCGCAACCGGCTGCTCGACGCGTTCCGGACCTCGGGCAACGGCGTGCTCCTCGGCGCCGCGAGTTTCTGGGAAGGCGTCGACGTCGTCGGCGAGGCGCTCAGCCTCGTGGTGATCGACAAGCTGCCGTTCGCCGCGCCCGACGATCCCGTGCTCGTCGCGCGGCTCGACGCGTTGCGCGAGGCCGGCGCGAATCCGTTCGCGGACTGGCAGGTACCCAATGCGGTGATCGCGCTCAAGCAGGGCGCCGGCCGCCTGATCCGCGACATCCATGACCGTGGCGTATTGATGCTTTGCGATCCGCGCCTGAACAGCCGCGGCTACGGCAAGTTGTTCCTCGCCAGCTTGCCGCCGCTGCCACGCACGCGCGGGCTGGCGCAGGTCGAGGCGTTTTTCCTCCATCCTGACAGACCGGTTGCGATGGCGTAGCCGTCCGGGCGTCGAACTGCTCGCCGATCTTGCCGCAAGCCCTGATGTGCTATGGTTTGCGCGGGCTTGCAAGGGGGGATGTCATGTCTGTTCGCTGGCGCGTCCTTGTCGTTCCAAGACTCGCGGTCTTGTCCTTCATGCTGTCGGTTTCGTTGCCGGCGTTCGCATTCCAGGAATCGCTCTCGTTTCATCGAGCAGTCGATGGCGGTTTCGAAGCCGTGGTCTCCGGCTTGAGCGACGGCCCGAGTTGCGAAACAGAGTTCGTGCCGCCCTCGGATGTGCAAATCGCCGGTGCGACGATCACTATCACGTCGCCTTACGAGTCGTACGCGTGCTCAATTCCCCAAACCGCCGTGCCGTATCAGGTCGTGGCCGATCTTGGACAACTGACTGGCGCGAGTTACGAAGTGACCTGGATTGAAGGACCACTGCAGCTAAGCGCCACGCTGGTGCCCGCCGGAGTCGGCCCGGTTTCCTCTGTGCCGACCGCGTCGTCTTGGGTCCTTGCGATGATGGCGATGCTCCTGGCCACCTTCGGTCTTCGACGTAGCAGAGGGCAGGCGAGTCAAGGGCGGTAGCGGACTGCTTGGTGCCGGATTGCCGCGCTCGTTCGTACTCGTTCGCCAACCAGCGAGTACGACATCGTCGCCAGGCGGGATGGTGCAGCGGGCGCGCAGGATTCTGCGGCATTCATGCCTCATTCGAGCCGCAAACATACGTTCGAGTATTGGTGCGTTGCACCAAGTGATGTACCGGGCACGTCTGGCGCAATCTCCGTCTGTGGACGCTTGGCGCTTCGCTTTGACCGGTGCTATAAACGGTCTGTCGCACGTCGCTCAGCGCAAGTTCACCTTGCTCTTCACCCGGCGGATGCGCCTCCCTTGGGGAGATGCATCGCTTTTTCTGCGTTCAACGCACACGAATTTTTCTGGAGATAGAGATGGGGAAGCCGCTTCGTACCAAGACCCTCGCTGCCGCCGTCAGCCTGGCGTTCGTCAGCGCCATCGGCCTGCCGGCCGTGCACGCGGCCCAGGCGCCTTACGCCAAGTCGGCGGCCACGGCCCCGTCCGCTGCCGCAGAGGTCTACATCGTCACCTTCGTCGACGCCGGCCTGCTGCATTACACCGGTGACGTGCGCGGCATCCAGGCGACTGCACCGCGCGCGCTCAACCAGCGCAAGCTCGATGCGAACAGCCCGGCGGCGCTCGAGTACAAGGACTTCCTCGCCGCGCAGCGCGAAGCCTACCTCGCGACGATCCAGTCCACGATCGGACGCCCGCTCGACGTGACGCACAGCTACTCCGTCACGCAGAACGGCGTCGCCGCCGTGATGAACGGTGCCGAGGCCGCGGCGATCTCGCGCCTGCCCGGCGTCAAGGCGGTGCGCGCGGCCGGCGTCGAGCACCTCGACACCTATCGCGGCCCGGTCTTCATCGGCGCCGACAAGATCTGGGACGGCACCGCTACGCCGACGAACACCGGCACGCTGGGCCAGGGCATCGTCGCCGCGGTCCTCGATGGCGGCACCAACGCCGACCATCCGTCGTTCGCCAACGACGCTGCCTGCGGTTTCGACGGCTCGAATCCGAAGCTCGACGCGGCCGACTGCAGCACGAGCACCGGCGGAATCTGCAACGGCCCGACGCCGGAAGCGAACCCCGGCTTCGGCCACGGCGTGCACACTTCGAGCACGGTCGCGGGCAACACGCTCGACAACACGGACACCCCGGCGCCGGCGCTTCCCAACGGCCGCACCATGTCGGGCGTGGCGCCCTGCGCCGCGATCAACCACTACAAGGTCTGCCAGACCAACAGCTGCGGTGGTGCGGACATCGTCGCGGGCATCGAGAACGCGATCAGCGACGGTGCCGACGTGCTGAACTTCTCGATCTCGGGCGGCACCTCGCCGTGGGCCGACAACGATCGCCGCTTCCTCGATGCGGTCGAGGCCGACATCCTCGTCGCCGCGTCGGCCGGCAACAACACGCAGGCGGACCCGACCGTGATCGGTCGCGTCAACCACCGCGGACCGTGGGTGATGACGGTCGCGGCGTCCACGCAGGACGAACTGATCGGCCCGAGCCTCAGCGTGGTCGGTCCCGGCACGCCGGACCCCGAAGTGCAGAACATCCCGCTGACGCCGGGCAGCACGACGCCGGCTTCGTCGACGCCGACCTACTCGGGCGAGCCGCTCAAGACCTATCCGACCAACATCGAAGGCTGCACCGACAGCGGCGGCATCCCGGCGGGCACGTTCACCAATTCGGTCGCGCTGATCCGCCGCGGCACCTGCACCTTCACCGAGAAGATCACCAACGCGTTCAATGCGGGCGCCGAGATGGTCGTGATCGCGAACAACCAGCCCGGCTCGATCAGCATGGACACCACCGGCGCGCCGGCGGTGCCTGCCTTCAGCATCGGCAGCCAGGCCACCGGTGATGCGCTGATCGCGTTCGTCAACGCGAACAACCCGAACACGACCGCGGACGTGAGCCCGGTCGGCGTCGGCGCGACGCAGGGCGACGTGCTGGCCGACTTCAGCTACCGCGGCCCGACGCCGGCCCCGCTGGCCGATCTCACCAAGCCGGACATCACCGCTCCGGGCGTGAACATCTATGCCGCGCTCGACGACACGAGCGGCCAGTACGGCTTCATGAGCGGCACCTCGATGTCGGGCCCGCACGCGGCCGGCGCCGCGGCGCTCGTGCGCTCCGTCAACCCGGCTTGGACCGTCAGCGAAGTGAAGTCCGCGCTGATGACGACCGCGACCAACGCGAGCGGTACGCAGGAAGACGGCACCACCGCCTGGAACATCGACGATGTCGGCAGCGGCCGCGTCGACCTGACCAAGGCGGCGCTCGCCGGCCTCACGCTCGACGAGACCATCGCGAACTACCTGAACTCGAACCCGACCGGCGGCAGCGTCAACATCAAGGCGCTGAACATCCCGTCGCTGCGCAACCTCACCTGCACCCCGACGTGCACCTGGACGCGTACGTTCAAGAACCAGCTCGACTCGCAGGGTACGTGGAACGTCACGTCCGACATCGCCGGGACGGTCGTCCTGGAGGCTGCGCCGTCCACGTTCACGCTGGCGCCGGGCGCGACCCAGACGGTCACGTTCACGGCCTCGCCGACGACCACGCTGACGAACATCGTGTTCGGCAACGTCGTGCTCACCGAGAACGCAGGCCAGTCGCCCGAGCAGCACCTGACCGTCGCCGTGCGCGGCACCGGCACCGGCCCGATCGAGGACGTGATCTTCGCCGACGGCTTCGACGGCGCGGATACGGGTGGGTTCTTCGAGGACTTCGACAGCTACGTCGCCGGCAGCAACGTGCATGGCCAGGGCGGCTGGAAGGGCTGGGCGAACGATGCGGGCGCGGGAGCGACCGTGGTCGATTCGCAGAGCTCGAGCGCGCCGAACTCGATCGAGATCGCCACCACCGCCGACCTCGTGCACGAGTTCTCGGGCTACACGAGCGGCGCCTGGACGATCACCGCGAAGCAGTTCATCCCGGTCGGCTTCACCGGGCAGTCCTACTTCATCTTCCAGAACGTCTACTCGGACACCGACACCAGCGTGATCAGCTGGTCGACGCAGGTGATCTTCGACAGCGCCGCCGGCACGGCCGCGAACGAACCGAGCGGCGCCAACCAGGGCAGCACGCCGCTGGTGACCGGCCAGTGGGTGGACCTGCAGCTCGACGTCGACCTCGACAATGACCTGCAGACCTTTACCTACAACGGCAACGTCGTGTTCAGCGGTTCGTGGACGCAACAGTATCCGAGCCAGAGCGTGCCGGGCATCCTCAACATCGGATCGATCGACCTGTTCGCCAACGGCGCAAGCCCGGTGTACTACGACGACATCCGCATCCAGGCCGCCCCGTAAGCCATCCGGCCTCCGGCGCCCGCGCCGGAGGCCTTGCGGAAATTCAAGCGACGCCTGCGGGCGTCGCTTTTTTTTCGCGCGGCCCGCGCTAAAAGTGGGTGAACACGCGTCCTCCCGCGATCTCCAACCCGGTTCCCGTGCAAGGGGCTCCAGCGCCGCGCCCGTCATGCGATCGATCGGGACTGATGCCCCTTCCTCGAAGCGGTCCGCCCGACTCGCGATTCCGTTCAGACCGCAGCCGGCATCCGCGCCCGATCATCGCGCGATGACCCGCATCCTGATCGCGCGCCGCGCCGCCCGGACCCTGGTGGCCGCCTGCCTGCTGGCGCTCGCGGCCTGCGCGACGCTGCGCACCGACTATCCGAAATTCGCGAGCGCATCGCTGCCGCCGAAGGTCGACAGCGCGACGACGCGCTACGTGCAGGCCGAGCTCGACGCGCATCCGGGGAAGTCGGGCTTCCGGTTGCTGGTCGGCAACCAGAACGCGCTGATGAGCCGGATCGTGATGATCGACCGCGCACGCCATTCGATCGACCTGCAGTACTACATCTACTTCAACGACGCGACGGGGCGCCTGGTCGCGCAGCGGTTGCTCGCCGCGGCCGACCGCGGCGTGCGCGTGCGCGTCCTGCTCGACGACATCGACATCGTCAAGGAGGACCAGCTGCTCGACGCGCTCGACGCGCACGAGCGCATCGAGGTGCGACTGTTCAACCCGTTCCGTTTCCGGCATCGATCGATGCTGTCGAAGGCCGGGCAGTTCGTGCTCGAGGGCGCGCGCCTGAACCGGCGCATGCACAACAAGTCGTTCATCGTCGACGGCATGCAGGCGATCATCGGCGGTCGCAACATCGGCGACGCGTACTACGACGTCGGCGACGACGTGTTCTTCCGCGACCTCGACGTGATCTGCATCGGTCCGGTCGTGCCTCAGCTCGCGTCGGCATTCGACCGCTACTGGAACAGCGAAGCCGCGTTCCCGGTGCGCGCGTACACCGGGGAAAAGGCCGACCGCGGCGACCTCGCGAGCCAGCGTGCCGCGCTCGCGCGCGACGCGCGCGCGTTCAGCGAAAGCGACTACGCGCAGGCGCTCTCGTACGAACTGCCGAACGGCCCGAGCGCGGATCGCAAGGGACCGTGGCTGTGGGGCGACGCCGCGGTCGTCGTCGACGATCCGGACAAGGTCGATCCTGACGAGGACCGGTCGGTCGCCCACATCGACCGCAGCCTGCGGCGCGTGCTCGACGCCGCGCAGCGCAGCATCGTGATCGTGTCGCCCTACCTGATCCCCGGCAAGGACGGCGAGGCGCTCCTGGCCGCCCTGCTCGCGCGAGGCGTCAAGGTCCGCGCCTTGACCAACTCGCTCGCGGCGACGGACGAGGCGGCGGTCCACTCGGGCTACGCGCGCTATCGCATTCCGCTGCTCGAGGCCGGCGCAGAACTCCACGAATTCCGGCCCGTGAGTGGACGGGAGGCATCCAACGCCTACGGCACCTCGTCCGGCGTCAGCCTGCATTCGAAGGCACTGGTCATCGACGGCCAGCGCGTCTTCCTCGGCTCGATGAACTTCGACCCGCGATCGCGCCATCTCAATACGGAACTCGGCGTGATCGTCGACAGCCCCGAACTCGGCGCCGCGATCGAAGGCTACTACGCGCAGGCGAGCGCACCGGCGAACGCGTGGCACGTCGTCTACGAGCCGCGGCCAGGCAGCCGCTCCGACCGTCCGGTGCTGCAATGGATCGAACGCGCGGAAGGCGGTGAAGCGCGACGCCACGAAAGCGAGCCGGGCGCAAGCGCCTGGAAGCGCTGGCAGGTGCGCATCGCGCGCATGCTGCCGATCGAAGGCCTGCTCTGAGGCGCACGACGATGGAGCGGCGTGCGACCGCGACGGCGGCGGACACGCGCGCGAGGGCGGTGCTGGCCACGATGGCGCTGCTCGCGCTCGTGATCGCGGCCGTCGCGGCATGGGTCATGAACCCAGGCCTCGAGTGGCCCGAGGCAGCGGACCTGCTCGACGCGGCAGCGCGCTTCGGTCGCTGGCCGCCGGCGCCGTTGCTCGCGCTCGCATGCTTCGCGATCGGCGGCCTCGTCGTGTTCCCGGTCAACCTGCTGATCGCGGCGAGCATCATCGCGTTCGGACCGATCGGCGGCGGCGTGGTCGCGCTCGCGGGGTCGGTGCTGAGTGCGTGGATCGTGCACGAACTCGGGCGCCGGCTGCCGCCCGGCACGGCGCTGCGCTGGTTCGGCGAGCGTGGCGAGCGCCTGCGCAGGCGCATCGTGGGCCACGGCTTGCTCGCGGTCGCGATCGTGCGCATCGTGCCGATCGCGCCGTACAGCGTGGTCGGATTCGTGTCGGGCGTCGCACGCGTGCGACGCACCGACTATCTCGTCGGCACCGCGCTCGGCATGGCGCCCGGCATCATGCTGTACGCACTGTTCGTCGATCGCGCGCTCGCGGTGCTGGTCGACCCGCATCCGCTCGCATGGCTGCTGCTCGCGACGGCGCTTGCGCTGCTGGTTGCGTTCGTGTTCGGCGCGCGCGCATGGCAGCGGCGCCGCAACGCGAGGCACGCATGAAGCTGCGCGTCGCGACATGGAACATGCACGCCGGCGTCGGCCTCGACGGCCGCTTCGCGCCCGAGCGCATCGCGCGCGTGCTCGCGGAGCTCGATGCCGACATCGTCGCACTGCAGGAATTCGGATCGCGGCGCGCCTACGACATGCTTGCCCGCCTCGAGCAGGCAGCGGGCGCGCGCGGCATCGCGATGCCGACCTTCAGCAAGCTCGGCTGCGATTTCGGCAACGTGGTGCTGAGCCGCCTGCCGGTGCTGGCCAGCGCCTGCATCGATCTCGCCTGCGACCGTCGCGAGCCGCGCAATGCGGTCGATCTCCTCGTCGACGCCAGACCGGCAGGGACCTTGCGCGTGGTGGCGACCCACCTCGGCCTCGGCCGTCGCGAACGGCAGTCCCAGTTGGCCCGGCTCGACGCGCTGCTCGGCGACGCGGGCGGCGCGCCGACCGTGCTGCTCGGCGACTTCAACGAATGGCGCCCGCGCGCGCTCGCGCGATTCGAAACCGCGTTCGGTCGCAGCCGCGCGCCTGCGACGTTCCCGTCGCCGTTCCCGCTCGCCGCGCTCGACCGCATCCTCGTCGCGCCGGCCGCGTCCCTGGTCGCGCTCGACGTGCATCGCAGCCGCACCGCGCGCATCGCGTCGGACCACCTGCCGCTGGTCGCGACACTGGAATGGCCCAATCCGCCGTAGGAGCCCACCCTGAGGGCGATCCGAGCAGGAAACAGGTTGCGCGATGACACGCGGGATGGTGCGATCGCGCACAGGGTGCGCTCCTACGGGAGAGGCGTCGCCAGGGCAACTGCAGGCTGGCGCGAAGGACACGCGCCTCGGCAGCGCACGCTCAGCACTCGATCACGTTGACCGCGAGGCCGCCGCGCGAGGTTTCCTTGTACTTGTCCTGCATGTCGCGGCCGGTCTCGCGCATCGTCTTGATGACCTTGTCGAGGCTGACCTTGTGCTTGCCGTCGCCGCGCATCGCCATGCGGCTTGCGTTGATCGCCTTGACCGAACCCATCGCGTTGCGCTCGATGCACGGAATCTGCACGAGCCCGCCGATCGGGTCGCAGGTGAGGCCGAGGTTGTGTTCCATGCCGATCTCGGCCGCGTTCTCCACCTGGCTGCAGCTTCCACCGAGCGCCGCGGTGAGGCCCGCCGCGGCCATCGAGCAGGCGACGCCGACCTCGCCCTGGCAGCCGACTTCGGCGCCCGAGATCGAGGCATTCTCCTTGTAGAGGATGCCGATCGCAGCCGCCGTCATCAGGTAGTCGCGGATACCCTGCTGCGTCGCACCGGGAATGAAGCGCTCGTAGTAGTGGCCGACCGCCGGGATGATGCCGGCCGCGCCGTTGGTCGGTGCAGTCACGACGCGCCCGCCCGCGGCGTTCTCCTCGTTGACCGCGAGTGCGTAGAGGTTGACCCAGTCGAGCGTCGTCAGCGGATCGCGCATCGCGGCTTCCGGGCGCGCCGACAGCTCCGCATGCAGGGCCGGCGCGCGTCTGCTCACGTGCAGGCCGCCCGGCAGCGTGCCGGGTGAGCGGATTCCGCGCGCGACGCAGGACTGCATCGCGTGCCAGAGCTCGTCCAGTCCCGCGTCGATCTCCTCGCGCGTGCGCCAGGCCTGCTCGTTCTCGTACATCAGTTCCGCGATCGTCATGCACTTGTCCGCGCAGCGTCGCAGCAACTCATCGCCCGAGTGGAACGGATGCGCCAGCGGCGTCTCGTCCGCGACGATGCGGTCTTCGGCTGCCTCGTCCTCGTTCACGACGAATCCGCCGCCTACGGAGTAGTAGTCGCGCGTCGCGATGACCTGGTCGGCCGCGTCGTACGCGGTGAAGCGCATGCCGTTGGTGTGGAACGGCAGCTTCTGGCGCTTGTTCATCACGAGGTCGCGCTTCTCTTCGAACGCGATCTCGTGCGAACCGTGCAGTCGCACGCGCTTGCTCGAGCGGATGCGTTCGAGCGCCGCGGGGATCAGGTCGGGGTCGATCTCGTTCGGCCAATGGCCTTCGAGGCCCATCAGCACCGCCTTGTCCGTGCCGTGCCCGCGCCCGGTCAGCGCGAGCGATCCGAACACCTCGGCGCGCATGCGCGCGACCCGATGAAGCTCGCCGCTTTCGGCGAGCCAGCGCTCGACGAAGCGCGCGGCCGCGCGCATCGGCCCGACCGTATGCGAGGACGAGGGTCCGATGCCGATCTTGAAAAGGTCGAAGACGCTGACGGCCATGGCGCGGAATGTGGTGGATGAACCGCTATTCTACGCTGCCCCCGCGCGCGTGCCGCGCGCGCGACCTCGACGGAACCCCGCCCATGCGCTTGACCCTGTTCCAGCGTGACGATTGCCCGCTGTGCGACCAGGCACTCGCGGTGCTCGCGCACGCGCGCGCACCGGAGTTCGAGACGGTGTGGATCGACGCCGATGACGCGCTCGAACATCGCTACGGCGCGCGCGTGCCGGTGCTGCGCGATGAGGACGGTGCGCGCGAACTCGAGTGGCCGTTCGACCCGGACGCGGTGCGCGCGTTCGTGCGGCACGGGGCCTAGGGCGGCGCCCGGCGGCCCGCGATGCGTCCTTGCGGTCGGGAACTGCGTCGGCAGCGCGGATTCCGCCGCCTCGGCGTGATCATTCGAAGCCGTCGTCGAACAGCGTGTCGATGACGATGCGCGCGGCCATGAAGTTCGAATCGGCGCTCGCGGTCGCGGCCACGCCGCCGATCACGAGGTAGCCGTCCTGGATGCGGCCGCGCACGCCCGCATCGAACAGGTTGCCGCCGATGTCGAGCGGCAGCATGCGCTTGCCGGCGAAGCCGAAACTCGGGTCCAGCTGGCCATCGAGGCCGAGCCGCGCGAGCGCGATGTCGGGCGACGGTTCGCCCGCGAAGCCGACGAACACGAACTTGCCGTCCGGCTGCAGCGTGCCGCCGTAGGCGATGTCGTGGTTGTCGTCACCGAGGTCGAACGCGACGGTGGCCTTGCCGCCGGTGCCGAAGCCCGGATCCGGCGTGCCGTCCGGCTGCAGCTTGACGACCGCGAAGTCGTATCCGCTGGCCTTGACGCCGCCGCTCACGAAGATCGAGCCGTCCGGGGCGAGCACGAGCTCGAGTGCGGTGTCTTCGAGCGTATCGCCGAGGTCGAACGCGACCGTCACGCGCCCGTCGCCGCCGAAGTTCGGGTCGAACGAGCCGTTCGGAAGCAGCCTCGCGATCGCGAAATCGTTCGCGCTGCTGCCACCGTTCGCGGCGGCGCCGGCGATGAGGATGTTGCCCGCGCCATCGATCGCAATGCTGCTCGCGATGTCGTCCGGGAAGTTCGGGTCGAGGTCGAACGAGAACGTCAGGCGTCCGTCCGAGTCGAAGCTGGTGTCGCGGCTGCCATCCGCATTCAGGCGCGCGACGGCGATATCGGTGTCGTTCGGACCCACATCGGCCGAACCGACCACGACGAGTTTTCCGTTCGCGAGTTGGACCGCATCGAGGGCCCGATCCTCATCGTCGCCCCCGAGGTTGAACTCGACATACGCCTTGCCGTCGCCGCTGAAGCTCGTGTCGAGCGTGCCGTTCGTGTTGAAACGCGCGAGTTTGAAGTCGCTGTCGTCGAGCGCCACGCCGGTATCGGGGCCCTCGCCGATCAAGACGATCTTGCCGTCCGCCTGGACGATCGTGTTGAACGTTCCGTCGTAGGCCTCGCCAGTGCCGATCGCGGCCGTGGTCCACCCGTCGAAGCTGAAGGCGGAGTCGAGGTCGCCATCGCGGGTCAGGCGTGCGACCGCGAAGTCCGTGCCGGTCGCGCCGGCACTGATGGTGCCGCCGAGCACGATGCGCCCATCCGGTGCGAACGCGAGTCCGAACGCCGTCGAGAATGCTCCCATTTCGACGACGGCCACGCCATTGATGCCGAATCCCGGGTCGAGGTCGCCGTCGCGCGCCTGCGCGTCGGCGACGAGAAGGCCGATCGCGACGAGGCCGATCGCGATGAGGCCGGTGCGGGTTGCGCGATGTCGATGGTGCATCTTCGTCCCCTCGTGCGAATCGGAATGGCGCCCGTGATCCCGTCTAACGCAAAAGCGCGCGCCGACGTGCCAGGCGCCTACTGGAATCCGTCGGCGAACAACAGGTCGATCTCCAGTCGCACGACGAAGTTGTCGATGCCGTTGGGCAGCGGCTCGACGACGCCGATGCCGCCGATCAACAGGCGCGACCCCTGCCACGCGAAGTTGAGGAATGCCTGCGAATCCGCCGTCGAAAGGCCGAGCAGGTAGCTGCGCTTGCCCTGGTTGCCGAACCCGAGATCGAGCGTGCCGTCGGGCTTGAGGCGCGCAACGGCCCCCGCGAGGCCTGTCGCGGCATGCTGGGCCGCGCCCGCGAGCATCAGGCGCCCGTTCGCTTCCTCCACGACGGCCAGGCCGAGGTCCTGCCCGTTCGGGACGAGGTCGAACGGCACCAGCGTGCGACCGCCGATGCCGAATCCGGCATCGAGCGAACCGTCGGGCAGGAAGCGGGCAATCGCGAAGTCGGTGTTGCTGCCGGCGCCGACCGACGCAGGCCCCACGACGACGATCCGTCCGTCGCGCTGCAGCGTGAAGTTGATGCCCTGGTCCGAGTTGCTGCCGCCGAGGTCGAAGGCGACCGTCGTGCGTCCGTCGGCATCGAAGTTCGCGTCGGGCTGCCCGTTCGCCAGCAACCGCGCAAGTGCGAAATCCGCGTTGGCCGGACCGTTGTCGGCGAGACCCACCAGCAGGATCCGTCCCTCGTCGTCGAGCGCGATCCGCCTCAGCATGTCGGTCGAATCGCCTGCCGGCAGATCGAAGTCGAGCGTGACCTTGCCGGTCAGGTTGAACGATGCATCGGGCGTGCCGTCCGCGAGCAGGCGCACGAGCCCGAAGTCCGAGCCCTGGCTGCGCGCCACCGTGCCTGCGACGAGGATCCGCCCGTTCGCGGTGATCGCGACGTCCATGCCCTGGTCGCTGCCGGTCCCGCCCGCGAGGTCGAACGCCACCGTGCGTTTCCCGCTGCCGCCGCCGAAGCCGGTGTCGAGTTCGCCGTCGGGCAGCAGTTGCACGATGGCGAAATCCTGGCCCTGGCTCGACGCATCGGGCTGCGTTGCCCCGACCACGACGATGCGTCCATCCGCGTGCAGCGCCAGGC
>JAEYZH010000176.1 GCA_023430685.1 Pseudomonadota bacterium
CTTCCTTCACGTCGTAGCCGCCCTGCAGCGCCGAGGCGCACTGGCTGCCGAGCGCGCAGTTGCCGTTGAAGTCGATCAGCAGGCTGGTGTCGACGTTCGAGTGGATGTACTCGTCGCGCTTGCTGACGCCGAGCGCGAGCTGCACGGTGCCGCCCGGCAGTTCGAACAGACCGCCGTTGACGTCGAAGCGCTTGACCTTCTGGATCTGGAAGAACTGGCTGACGCCGACCTGCTGCGAGGACCGCAGCACGGCGGCGGAGTTCGGATCCTGCAGGTTGAACGGGTTGAACGGCGTGCAGCCCTGGATGATGTCGTCCGGGCCGGTGCCGCAATAAACAACGCCGTCGTCGCCGAGGAAGGACGGGCCGGTCGCCTGGTTGAGGATCGCGAGACCCGGCAGGCCGAGCGTAGCCGTGCTCTGGTGCACGTGGCCGTAGTCGTAGCCGAGTTCCCAGTTCCACTGGTAATCGTTCCACACGTCGAACGAACCGCGGAAGCCGGTCGAGATCTGATTGTTCGCGGTGCCGTTGTTCGCCGCGCGGTTGCCGAGCGATTCGAGACGCGCACGGAAGTCATCGCCGATCGCGGGCGAGAACTCGACGCCGAACGGATTGTAGTAGCTGTCGGCCGACACGACCGCGCCGTACACCGCACCGTACACCGCGGGCGCGAGCTGGAACGACGCCGAGGTCTTGTTGCTCAGCACGGACAGGTAAGCTTCGACGTTGTCGGTGAGCTTGTAGTTGCCGTTGAGAAACAGGCCCGTACGCTCCTGCGGCGTCATGATCAGATTGACGGTCGCATAGTTGTACGCGTCATTCGCGCCCGAGTAGCAATGGTAATCGGTCTCGACATTGAGGCCGCTCGCACCCGGGTTGCGCGCGATGAACGTGCAATCGTAGGTGTCACGGAATGCTTCCGGCACGCGGATGCGACCATACGGGTTCGCCGGCGAGCCGCCGACGAACGTGCTGATCGGGGCCGAGGTCGAACCGAGGCGGGAAACCGCGTTGGCGGAGAAGTCGCGGTGGCCAGCGAGCACGCCGTCGATCTTCTTGTAGTTGATGCCGCCCATGATGCTGCCACGGTCGGTGCTGTGGCCGAACGTGAAGCTGTAACCCTGGCTCTCGCCATCGTCCTTGTCGGAGATGCCGTAGTCGAGCGCGAACTCCGCGCCCTGGTAGTCGCTGCGCAGGATGAAGTTCACGACGCCCGCGATCGCGTCCGAGCCGTACACAGCCGAGGCGCCCGAGGTCAGCACTTCGATGCGCTCGACCATGTTGGCCGGGATCGCGTTCGGGTCGCCGCTGAGGAAGCGGTGGCCGTTGATCAGCACCAGCGTGCGCGGCGAACCGAGGCCACGCAGGCCGATGCTCGAGAAGCCGCTGCCGCCGGAGTTGTTGACCTGCGGGTTGGTGTTCGGACCGGTCACCGCGGGCAGGGACTGCACGAGGTCGCCGAGGGTCAGCTTGCCGGTCTTCTCGATCGCGGCGCGATCGATGGTGACGACGGGGTTGGACGTTTCGATGTCGACGCGACGGATGTTCGAACCCGTCACCGTAATCGTTTCCAGCTGCTGGCTGGATTCATCCTGCGCAAGCACAGGCGCGGCCGACAAACCGACCACCGCCGTCGTGCCTGCGTACAACGCATAGCGCACGGCTTTGAAAAGCTCGTTGCTCATAAGATTCATTACACTCTCCAACGTCAGAGTTGTCACAGCTCGGGACAAGTGCTCTCCCATCCATGGGAACGACCAAGACGGTCCACCAAAAAACCCTCGGCAGTGGACGATACTAACAAGATTCTTACGCCTTGGGAATCCCTGAGCAGCGCCTTAACGTGTGGCGTATTTTCTATTTGAATCAACGGCTTGCAGTGTCTGCGGATATGCGGCAGTGCAGTGTGGAAGACACTTGCGCGCGCGCCGGAAGCGTGCCTGCAACGAACTCGGGCAGGGTGCTTGCAAGCTTGATTGCGGCCATCGGCGGACCGGCTTGGCCAGGTTGGCACGGCACGAGGGGGCATCGCCGAAAAGTGCTCCGGGCTTGCCTCTGCTCGAGATGCGTGCCAGGCGGAGAGGGCGAATCGCCCGGGTCGACCGAGCGGAGCCTGGAAGCGGACTACAGGTCCTGCCGGTACTGGATGTAGGGCGTGCGCGCCTTCGCTTCCGCGTCGGCTGCCGAGTCGATCGGCGTCGACCAGAGGTTCTGCGCGCCGACGCTGAGCTCGCCACTCCACGGCGTGCGCCATGAAACGCCGAGGTCGAGCGTCGACCAGCGCTTGCCGGCGAGCAGGGGATCATCGCTGCTGAGCACGTGGCCGATGATCGCGCCGCGCAGCGAACCGGCGTCGAGCCCAAGGCTCAGGGACAGCTGCTCGAGGTCGAGACCGGGGCCGACAGGCTCCATGCCCGCGCCGAGTTCCGAAGCGCGCCCACGCCCGAACGCGGCGGCGACGTCGAATGCCGCCTGCTTGCCAAATTGCCAGCGACCGCGCGCATACATCGACACTTCGCTGTCGAGCGCATACATGCCGCCCTCGGGCAAGCCGAGCAGCGGCGTGGTGCCGAAGCCGAATCCGGTGAACGCGGCAGGACCGTCGTCACGCTCGAGCCAGGAGAGGCCATACGCGAGATCCAGGCCTTGTATCGCGCTGGTCCAGCCGAGGCCGAGGGAACCGGCCACCGACCCCTGCGTCCATGCGCGATCGGCTTGCGCATCACAGGTCTCGCCGCCGCACGCAAGCGTCGTGCCCGCGAGGTAATGGCCGAACGTCGCATCGAGGTGCAGGCCGCTGTTGCCGAACAACCAGCTGAGGCCGCCGCCGCTCGAGCGGCTGCCCGCCAGATGCCAGTTCGAGGGGCCACCGTAGGCGGGCGTCGCCTCGATCGGCGAAACCTGCCAGTCCTGCGGCAACGGCACGACCGCGAGCAACTGGCCGTTCGCACCGGACCAGATCGGAAGCACCCGCGTCGCGTGGTCGGTGAACGGCTGTCCGGCCGGATCGATCGCGAGCAGTTGCTCGACCATCGGCGTGGACGAGGCGGGAACGATCGACGGCAACGTCTGTGCCGTTCCCGCGAGGGGCAACAGCAGCAGCGCCAGCCAGGCCATCGACAACCGCATCTTCACGCTTCGATCCAGATCACAGGGGGTAAAGATCGCGCCGCCACCGGGGAGTTCCCGAGGACATCGGCACGCAGACATCATAGCGCCTTTCACGAAAAACTAACAGCGCGTCAATGGCCTGCGACAGACCTGAAATGTGGTCGCGTTCACGTCCCGGCAAGCCCGCACCCACCTCCGGACGCGCGGCGATCCGCGTTCGTCGCAAGGTTCGCGCGCCCGACCTTCCATGGGCCGGCCACCCCTCCGTCACACGACGTATGCCGGAAGTTGTGCTGCCAAGCATGCGGATCGCCGCGCATACTGCGCGGGTTGCCACCTCCGCCATCTGGGGACTTCCGTCATGAACACCCTACCTCGCCGCACCGCCCTGGCCATTGCGTTCTCGATCGCGCTCGGAAGCGCGGGGGCCCTCGCCGCCGACCCGGTTCCGGCCACCCTGCCCTCGATCGATGCGATCGACGCTGCGCGCGGCGATGCAAACCTGCTGATCCTGCGCGCAGGCGTGTTCGATCCCCGCAGCCAGCAGCTCGACGTGCGCGCGATCGGCGCAGCGGCTCCGGCATCGACCGCATACGCGATCGTGCAGTTCGAGCCGGGCCGGCTCGACGCACGCCGTGCCCTCGCGCGCGAAGGCGTCGAGTTCCTCGGTTACGTGCCGAACAACGCGTACTTCGTGCGGCTCAACGGGACGACGCTGGAATCGCTGCAGCGCGACGCGGCCGTGCGCTGGGCCGGACCCCTGCAGCCCGCGTTCAAGCTCGACCCGCGCCTGTGGCAGGCGGTGCGCGCCAATTCACCCGCGCTGCAGAACGATGGTCGTCACGAACTCATGATCGAGGCGTTCGACGGCGTGTCGTCGGCACGCATCGAGGCCGCGATCCTGCGCGCATTGCCCGATGCCGAAATCACGTTGCGCAGCGTGCGCGCGGATGCCGCGCCATACGTCCGCGTGCGCGTCGCCGCCGCGTCGCTCGACGCCTTGATCAACGCGGCGACCGCGATCGAAGGCGTGGCCTGGGTGTCGCCGTGGCGCGAAACGCACACGATGAATGCAGGCGGGATCGGCGCGCTGCAGGGCAACCTCACGGGCACCTGCCCGGGCAGCGGCGCCATCTGCGGGGCGACGCCGATGTTCGACCAGGGGCTCACGGGCAGCGGCCAGATCGTCGCGGTCGCAGACTCCGGCACGACGCCGAACGCCGCGTGGTTCACTGCGCTGGACAAGGGCCAGGGTCCGCGCACCGAAGTCACGTTCGCCGAGAACCCGCCGCCCGTGCTGCCGGGCATCGGCACGCTCCATCCGGACAACAAGATCATCGCGTACTGGACGCAACCGGGCGGTCCGATCGATTACGACGCCAGCTCGGGCCACGGCACGCACACCAGCGGCACCGTGCTCGGCGACGCCGCCGGCACGTTCGGCGCGAACACCTACCTGCCCTCGACGCCGTACCTGCCCAACCACGAGATCGCCGACGGCATGGCGCCGAATGCGCAGCTGTTGATGCAGGACATCGGCCCGGCCTCCGCGACGGCCGTCATCGCGCAGGACTTCGAAGGCACGATGCTGCAGGCTGCCGCTGCCGGCGCATACATCCACAGCAATAGCTGGGGTTCGGACAACGGCGCGCAATACACCGCGGAAGACGCGAACGTCGACCGCGCGACCAGCAAGCGCGAGAGCCTGCTCGTCGTGATCGCGGCAGGCAACGACGTGGCGGGTCCGATGGCGGTCGGCTCGCCCGGCGTCGCGAAGAACGCCGTGACGGTGGCCGCGCTCGGGCATGCGGGCAGCCTCGCCAAGGCAGGGTTCTCGAACGCGGGGCCGACCGCGGATGGCCGCATGAAGCCCGACGTGGCCGCGCCCGGCAGCAGTACCGTGTCGGCCGACAACGCCGGGACCGTCTCGCCGACGATCAACGCACCGCTGACCGCGACGATGTCGGGCACCTCGATGGCGACACCGACCGTCGCGGGCAATGCGGCGCTGGTGCGCCAGTACTTCGTCGACGGCTTCTATCCGCGTGGTTTCCGCAACGACACCAGCGGCGCGGACGTCGTGTTCGCCGACGGCTTCGACGGCGTCACGCCGCCCCTGCCGCAGGGCGCCCCGCTGGATGCGCTCAATCCGAACGGTCCGATGCTCAAGGCGGTGCTGCTCAACGGCACCGTGCAGACGACCAGTCCATCGGCGTTCCCGAATACCGGCACCGGCTGGGGTCGTCCATGGCTGGATGCGAACCTGTGGTTCCGCGACACCATGCCGGGCGGCGACGACAGCCGTCGCCTGCGCGTGTTCGAGCGCCCGAACGCAGCCGGCATGGAAACCGGCGACGTGCACGAGTACACGCTCTCCGATGTCGAAGCGGGTTTCGAATTCCGCGCGACGCTGACCTGGTTCGACCCGGAAGCCGCAGCAGGTGCCGCGTCTACGCTCGTCAACAACCTCGATCTCGAAGTGGTTGCGCCGAACGGGACCTACCTCGGCAACGTGTTCGCGGGCAATGTCTCGGTCCCGGGCGGCAGCGCCGACGCGAAGGACACGGTCGAGCAGGTGCGCCTGCTCGCACCCGTCGCCGGCAGCTACACGCTGCGCGTGAAGGCCACCTCGGTCCCCGGCAATGGCCGTGCGAACACCGATCGCCAGGGTTACGGCCTCGCGGTCTCGGGTCGCTTCGGCATCCCCGATCCCGTGCCGCTCGCGGCGCCGACCGCGTTGAGCATCGATGCGAACGGCAGCGCCGGCATCGACATCGATGCGACCGCCCCGGGTGCCGCGCAGGGTTACCAGCTCTACCGCGCCGACGATGCGACCTGCGCGACCGCGGCCGACGGCGATTTCCACCTCGTCGCGCACGGCAGCACGCTGCCGCTCGTGGATGATCGCTCGCAGGGCGGCTACAGCTACGCCTACAAGCTGCGCGGCGTGCAGGACGACGTCGAAGGCGAGCTGTCGGCCTGCATCGACGTGGTGTCGGCCGACGACTGCACGCTCGCGCCGGATTTCGACGTGCTCTCGGTCGATGCCGATGCGAGCAACGCGAGCTGCTCGGTCAACCTCGCCTGGGCGCCCGGTGCCTCGAACTGTCCCGCCGCGAGCGCCATCACCTACTCGGTCGAGCGCGACACCGACCCGTACTTCGGCGCACCGGTGACGCTCGCAAGCGGGATCGTGCCGACCGCGTTCAGCGATTCCACGGTCGCGAACGGAACGCCGTACTACTACCGCGTGCGCGCGGTCGACGCCGACGGCAATGCGTCTGTGCCATCGGCGGTCGCCAATGCGACGCCGAGCGGCGTCGACGGACCCGATCCGGGCAGCTTCCTCGACGACGTCGACACGCACACCTACATGACGATGCAATCGCCGTGGCAGATCACCGACACCGCGGCGTCGGCGGGAAGCCACAGCTACCACAGCAGCAACGACGACGAGCCCTACATCGACAATGCGTGCTATGCGATCACGACGCCGCCGTTGACGCTGACGGCGGGCGCCGCGCTGAGCTTCCAGGCACGCTACGACATCGAGTACCAGTGGGACGGTGCGGTGATGGAGATCTCGACCGACGGCGGCGGCACCTGGAGCGACCTGCCGCCCGACGGCGGCTACCCGAGCTCGTTCGCGCAGACGCAGAATCCGCCGATCAACACCTGCGGCTACGCGGCTTCGCATGGCGCGTTCAACGGCGTGACCACCGCGGTCTCGAATGCGAATCCGGGCAACGGCACGGTGGCCGCGGTGTTCAAGCCGTTCACGCGAAACCTCTCCGCGTTCGTCGGCCAGACCGTGCAGATCCGCTGGCGCATGTCGACCGACCCCGCGGTCGGATTCGACGGCTTCTTCCTCGACCAGGTGCAGATCAGCGGCGCCGCCGGTCCCGGCAGCTACATGTGCACGCCCTGATGCGGTAACGTCGCCCATCGGAGGAACACACCGGCGCGGAGATCCCGCGCCGGTGTCGTTTCCGCAGTCGGCGTATCGGAGGCCCGTTGTCGAGCACGCGCAAACGTTCGTGGCCACGGCGCGTGCTGCGTACGCTCGCGCTGGGGCTGGTCGCGTGGATCGCGCTCGGGATCGTCGCCGTGCTCGTGATGCGGTTCGTGCCGCCACTGGCTTCGTCGGTGATGCTGCAGGACTGGATCGGCGCACGCCTCGCGGGCGACCACACGTTCGAACTGCGCTATCGCTGGACGCCGTGGGAACAGGTCGCCCCCGCATTGCCGATCTCGCTGGTCGCAGCCGAAGACCAGAAGTTCCCGCTGCACCACGGCTTCGACATCGACGCGATCCGCGACGCGCTCGCCGAGGCCGGCGAGGGCGAACGGCTGCGCGGCGCGAGCACGATCAGCCAGCAGGTCGCGAAGAACCTGTTCCTGTGGAACGGCCGCAGCTTCGTGCGCAAGGGCCTGGAAGCCTGGTTCACGCTGCTGATCGAGACCTTGTGGCCCAAGCAGCGCATCCTCGAGGTCTACCTCAACATCGCCGAGTTCGGGCACGGCACCTACGGCGCCGGCGCGGCCAGCGAACGCTTCTTCCGCAGCACGCCCGCGCGGCTGTCGCCGCACCAGGCCGCGCTGCTCGCCGCGGTGCTGCCCAATCCGACCCGCTTCAGGGTCAAGCGTCCCTCGTCCTACGTGCTGCGTCGCGCGGCATGGATCCAGCGCCAGGCGAACCAGCTCGGCGGCCCCGACTACCTGCGGCGCTGAGCGGGGCGATGCGCCGCCCGCGCAGGGGGCACGGCCCGTTCGTACCAGCCACGGCTGCGGTTGACGATGCCGACGACCGCGAGCATCAGCGGCACTTCGATCAGCACGCCGACCACGGTCGCGAGCGCTGCTCCGGACTCGAAGCCGAACAACGCGATCGCGACCGCGACCGCGAGCTCGAAGAAATTGCTCGCGCCGATCAGGGCCGATGGCCCGGCCACGCAGTGCGCCTCGCCGACGACGCGGTTGAGGCCGTACGCGAGCGCCGAATTCACGATCACCTGGATCGCGATCGGCACGGCCAGCATCGCGATCACGAGCGGCTGGCGCAGGATCGCCTCGCCCTGGAAGCCGAACAGCAGGACCAGCGTCGCCAGCAAGGCGAACATCGACCACGGCTGCAGGCGCCGCGTGCCCGCCTCCACCCCGCCCGGGCGTCGCGCCAGTACGCGCCGAAGCAGCTGCGCGACTGCGAGCGGAGCGAGGATGTAGAGCAGCACCGAAAGCAGCAGCGTGTCCCACGGCACCGAAATCGAGGCGACACCGAGCAGCAACGCGACGATCGGCGCGAACGCGAACACCATGATCGTGTCGTTCAACGCGACCTGGGTCAGCGTGAAGTTGGCGTCGCCGCGCACGAGCTGGCTCCAGACGAACACCATCGCGGTGCAGGGCGCGGCAGCGAGCAGGATCAGCCCCGCGATGTAGCCGTCGTGCTCGGCAACCGGGAGCCACTGCGCGAACACATGGCGCACGAAGATCCAGCCGAACAGTGCCATCGAGAACGGCTTGATCGCCCAGTTCACGAACAGGGTGACGCCGAAGCCGCGCCAATGCCTGCGCACGTCGCCCAATGCGGCGAAGTCCACGCGCATCAGCATCGGCACGATCATCACCCAGATCAGCACGCCGACCACGAGGTTGATGCGCGCGATCGTCAGCGAGGCGAGCGCCTCGAACACGCGCGGCAACCCGTGTCCGAGTCCGATGCCGACGATGATGCAGGCAGCGACCCAGAGGCTGAGACCGCGTTCGAACAGGCCGAGCGGAGCTTGCCGCGGGGTCGCCGACGCGGTCATCGCGTCTCCTCTGCGATTCGCTGCAGCGCGGTCGCTGCTGCAAGGCCGTCGAGCTTGTCCGCCGGCAATGCGAGCAGCAATTCGACGCGTCGACGCAGCGTCGCGAATGCGGTGCGATACGCGGCCCGCCTGGCGTCATCGTCGCCCGATACGGCGGCGGGATCAGGCACGCCCCAGTGTGCGATCGCGGGATGCCGGGGCCAGACCGGGCAGGCTTCGCCTGCGGCGTCGTCGCAGACCGTGATGATGAAATCCATGTGCGGAGCCCCGGGCAGCGCGAATTCGTCCCACGCCTTGCTGCGCAGGCGGTCGGCCGGATAGCCGAGCGCGGTCGCGAGTTCGGCGGCATGCGGCTGCACCATGCCGGTCGGCCGGCTGCCGGCGCTGAATGCGTTGAAGCGGCCCTCGCCGAGCACGCCGAGCAGCGCCTCGGCCATGATGCTGCGCGCGGAGTTGCCGGTGCAGAGAAACAGGACGTTCCTGGTCATCTGGCGCCTTCCTCAGCCGCAGCACTTCGCCGCGCCGACCGGCGCCGGTCCGCAGCAGCCCGAGGCCACTTGCGTCGTGGCCACTGCCGTCGCCGCAGCCGGGTCGGCACGCGGTCCGCAGCACGCGGCTTCCGCCGCCGGGTCGAAGTAGGTCGTCGCTTCGCCATGCGTGTGGAACGTCTCCCAGCGCAGGCCTTGCGGATCCTCGGCCCAGTACTTGTCCGAGTGCGCATAACAGCACGTCGTGCCGGTTTCCTCGAGCGCGATCGCGTCGGCCGCGGCGAGCCGCGCACCGATCTCGGCGAGTTCGTCGGCGGTCTCCGATTGCACGCCGAGGTGGTCGACGCCGGGTTCGCGTTCGCGCCGCGAGATCGCGAAGTTCACGCGCGGGTCTTCGAGCATCCACTTCGCGTAATCGGGCTTGATCACGCTCGGCGTGGTCGCGAACAGCGTCGAGTAGAAGCGGATGCTTGCGTCGAGGTCGCGGACGTTGACGTGCACATGGAAGCGTTTCACGGGCGGTTTCTCCGGTTGGGTCGGGCAGGTCGGCAGGCCGCGGCCGGGGCGCATGCGTCCGCGTCCCCGCAGCAGTTCTCGGTGAGGAACGCGAGCAGCGCGTTCATGTGCGCGTAGTCGGCATGGCAGGTGATCGAACGCCCCTCGCGCGCGTCCACGACGAGTCCCGCGCGACGCAGCGCATGCAGGTGGTGGGTCAGGGTCGCGGGAGCAATGCCGGTCCGCACCTGGAGTTCGCCGACGGCGAGGCCACCCGGTCCCGCCTGCACCAGCAGGCGGTACAGCGAGAGGCGATGCTCGTGCGCGAGCGCGGCAAGGGCGGCTACGGCGTCCTTCGATTCCATTGTTCCAGAATAATCGAATTAATGGCGATGCACAAGGATCGTCACGAGCGTGCAGGGCCGAGTCGGTTAGGATTCGAAGCCCTCGTGCCGATGCAGAACGCCCATGTCGAGACTCACCGTCGTCGTGCCCGCGTACAACGAGAGCGAGGGTCTGCGCGACTTCCACGCGCGGCTCGCCGCGGTGCTCGACGGGCTCGACCTCGCGGCCGACGTGCTGTACGTCGACGACGGCAGCCGCGACGCCACCTGGTCGATCATGTGCGCGCTGCGACAGGAAGACCCCCGCGTTTCGACGCTGCGCCTCTCGCGCAACTTCGGCAAGGAACTCGCGCTGACCGCCGGCCTCGACCACGTCGACGCCGATGCGGCCGTCGTGATCGATGCGGACCTGCAGGATCCGCCCGAGCTGATCCCGACCTTCGTGCGCCACTGGCGCGAGGGTCATGACGTGGTTTACGGCACGCGTGCCTCGCGCGCCGGGGAAACCGGCTTCAAGAAGATGACCGCGTCGGGTTTCTACCGCGTGATGGAACGGCTCTCGAGCACCCCGATCCCGCGCGACACCGGCGACTTCCGCCTGCTGTCGCGCCGCGCACTCGACGCATTGCGGCAGGTGCGCGAACGGCAGCGCTTCATGAAGGGCCTGTTCACCTGGGTCGGATTCCGGCAACTGCCGGTGGTCTACCACCGCGATCCCCGCCACGCGGGCCAGACCAAGTGGAACTACTGGCGCTTGTGGAACTTCGCGATCGAGGGCATCACCTCGTTTTCGGGCGCGCCGCTCAAGGTCGCGACCTACGTCGGGCTGCTGGCCGCGCTCCTCGCTTTCGCGTTCGGGTTGTGGGTCCTCGGCAAGGCGATGCTGTACGGCGACCCGGTGCAGGGCTATCCCTCCCTGATGGTCGTGGTGCTGTTCCTCGGCGGCATCCAGCTGATGGCGCTCGGCGTCATCGGCGAATACCTCGGCCGCCTCTACCTCGAGTCCAAGCAGCGCCCGTTGTACCTCGTGGATGAGTATCATCCGCCGCACGGCGGAGCATGAGTCCGCCGCTCTCTCGCGGGGACGACCAAATGACGAAGTGGATCGTGGGGCTGGTGCTGGCCGGGGCTGCGCTGGCCACCGCCGGCGTGCTGGTGTGGAATGGGGGCGAGGCGAAGCCGGAACACGTGCGCAGCGGCAAGGGGCGCCCGCCGGTCGAAGGCGACTATTGGGCGGTGCGACTCGCCTACGGCGGCGATCCCGCCCGCATGCGTTTCGAACCGCAGTGGCTGCTCGATGCGAAGCGCCAGGACATGCGCGTGGCCAGTGGCGTGCCTGCGGGCGTGCGCACCTACGCGCGTTCGACCGACAGCGCGTTCGCGCTGGATCCCGATGCCTTCACGCTGCTCGGTCCGAAGCCGCTGGTCGGCCAGGACTTCGGCGCCGGCAGCAACGCCGGTCGCGTGAACGTCATCATCAGTGATCCCGACAATCCGGCGATCGCGTACCTCGGAGCCGATGGCGGCGGCGTCTGGAAAACCACCAACTGCTGCACGGCCGCGACCACCTGGGAAGTGAAGACCGACTTCCCCGAGCTGTCGAGCATGGCGATCGGCGACATGACGCTCGATCCGAACGATTCGAACATCGTCTACGCCGGCACCGGCGACCTCCGTTACGGCTCGTTCTCGTTCGGCTCGGCGGGCCTCCTCAAGAGCACCGACAAGGGCGAGACCTGGCAGGTGCTCGGCGAGGACGTGTTCAACCCGTTCTACGGGCCT
The DNA here is from genome assembly GCA_023430685.1 of Pseudomonadota bacterium. Lineage (GTDB taxonomy): Bacteria > Pseudomonadota > Gammaproteobacteria > Xanthomonadales > Rhodanobacteraceae > Dokdonella_A. The sequence goes on from JAEYZH010000176.1 coordinate 12,030, forward strand.
TCCGCGAACGGGTTCCCGCAGTACCAGTCGATCGGCAAGGTGGTGGTCGACCCGAACGATTCGGACAACGTGATCGTCGGCACCAAGACCGGCCTGTATTTCTCCTACGACGCCGGAACGAGTTGGGCAGGGCCCTGCTACACCAATGCCTTCTCGAGCGGTCCCGGCGCGCAACGCCAGGACATGACCGCGCTGCATGCGGTCGACCGCGGCGGCAGCACGGTGCTCTATGCGGGCGTCGGCACGCGCGGCCTGCCGACGCCGGTGCAGCCGGACCTCGTCAACAACGGCGCGAACGGCGTCTACCGCGCAGCGATGCCGGCCAGCGGCTGCCCCGCGACCGGCGACTGGACCCTGCTCGCGAACGGCTTCCCCGCGGGCACCGGCGATGGCACGCCGAATACCACGCGCGGCCGACTCGAACTCGCGGTCGCGCCGAGCAACACGATGGTGCTTTACGCGATGTTCGCGCACTCGGCCAATCGCAACGTGCTCGGTGTATGGCGCAGCAACGACGGCGGCGACACCTGGGTGCAGACGACGACGGGCTCGAACATCCCCGACGCGGGCGGCAGCCAGATGTGGTACGACGCCGGGCTCACGGTATCGCCCGACAATCCCGATGTCGTGTTCCTCAGCGGTGTCGATCTCTACCGTTCGAGCAATGGCGGAACGAGCTTCATCAACCTGACCGCGGCCTACAGCGGCGGCCCGGTGCACCCTGACAACCATGCGCGCGCGTTCGTCGGTGGCGACCCGCAGAAGCTGCTGAACGGCAACGACGGCGGCGTGTACTTCCTGTCCAACGCGAGCACCGCGACGAGCGCGTTCAATGCGACCTGGATCGCGCTCAACGACACGCTGCCGACGATCGAGGTCTACCACGG
>JAEYZH010000079.1 GCA_023430685.1 Pseudomonadota bacterium
GCGCCAGTCCGATCGCCACATGGTCGACGCGGGGCTCGAAGGCGCGGCCGACCGCGCGGTCTCGCACGGCAACCTCGCGGGCGTGCTCGAGAATGCGGGCGACTACGCCGCGGCGCTCGAGCAGGAGCGCATCGCGATCCGGATTCTCGATGAAGCGGGAATCGGGGCGGACCACCAGGCGCGCCGGCGCATCGAGCGTTCGCTCGCACGCACGCTCGGCCTGGCTGGCGAGCACGCGCAAGCGCGCGCGCGCCTGCTCGAGCTGCGCGAGCGTGCCGCACGCCTGGAAGGCGTGGAGTCGGGCGAGTACGCGATGCTGACCTGGCAGCTCACGGTCCTCGCGCGGCGCATGCACGATCCGCAGACGGGCCTCGCGCTGCTCGCCGATGCCGAGCGCCTGTGGAAAGCCCTCGTGCGCGCGGACCACCCGATCTTCCTGCACCTGCGTCGTGCCCGCGCCGCGTTCGCGCTCGACCAGGGCGACGCCGCGCTCGCGGAAGCCGAACTGCGCGCGGCCGTCGCGGGCTTCGAAGCGATCAACGAGCAACCGGTCGACCTCGCGATCGCGCGCAGCGAACTCGCCGCGGTGCTGCTGCAGCGTGGGGACCGAAGTGGAGCACGCAGGCTGCTGGACGCGTCGTTGCCGGTGCTGCGCGACACGCTGCTGCCCGACGAAGTCAGCCGTGCGGCGGCGGAGCGCAGCGCGGTCGCCGCAGGACTGGGGCAGGCACCGGCGCCGTAGCGCACGGCGAAGATCGAGAGCGGCCCTCATCCGCCCTTGCGGGGCACCTTCTCCCGCAAGCAGGAGAAGGAACTGTCGCGCGGCGACGCGGCCACCCCTCCCGCTTGCTTTCCCCCACAACCAGCGCGGGCCGTTCACTCGTGCTCCCACTGCTCGCAGGGAAGATTCCCCGCAGGGGCAAGTGCGGGCCACGCGCTTCTGCTTCCCCTCTCGCGGGGGAAGATGCCCCGCAGGGCCCAAGGAGGCAGCTCTCGATCCTGCTCTGCTGCCCCCGGGACCACATCCATCACGCGAGCCGAAGCCCACGCCATGCTTGCGCGCACATGAATTCCCGCGATCCGTCGCTGCGCCGTCCAGCGCGCCGTCTGCTAGGCTGGATTGTCTCGCCCGGAGTACCGCCATGACCCGCGCCGCGTTGTCCACCAGCCTGCTTGCCGCCTGCTTCGCCTGTGCAACCGCATTCGCGGCGCCGCCGCAACAAGTCGACGCGCCACCGCCACCCGGCATCGACGACCCGGGCGTCGCGAGTGACGCCGCGCAGTCGCCGCCGGTCGCGGGCGAGTCGGCCCCTGCAACCAGGCAAGCGGTCGAGGATCCCCTCGCGCCGCTGCCCAAGCCCGACGCGCGACTCGTGCGTGACAAGGCGTCGCGCGAGGCTGCCGCGAACTCCGAGCGCATCGCCGCGAGCGATGTCACGCGGCGCCAGCAAGGCGAGGACACGGTCGAGGAATACCGCGAAAACGGTCGCGTCTGGATGATCCGCATCGTGCGCCCGACCGGCCCGACCCAGACCTTCTTCGCGAATGACGGCAGCGGCCGGCTCGTGCGCGATCCCGACGAGGGTCCGGTGTCGCCGGTGTACTACACGCTCTACGAATGGAAGTGAGGCGCGACGCGCGCACGCGCTACAGCCGTTCGCCCTGAGCGCAGGCCGAAGGCCGGAGTCGAAGGGCCAGTCCGCGCCGCAACTTCGATGCGCGCGTGCGCTTCGACTCCGCGGCCTGCGGCCGCTGCGCTCAGCGTGAACGGAATCTTCCTTCTGCCGTTCGCCCTGAGCGCAGGCCGACGGCTGGAGTCGAAGGGCCAATCGGCGCCGTAACTTCGATGCGCGCGTGCGCTTCGGCTCCGCGGCCTGCTGCCGCTGCGCTCAGCGCGAACGGGAAGGTTGCAGCCGTTCGCCTTCGTCGCAGTCCGAATCCTCCTCAGCCGATCGCCCTGAGCGCAGGCCGAAGGCCGAAGTCGAAGGGCGCCAGTCCGCGCATCGCGCCTGCGCCGGGTCAGCCCTGCGTCCCGATCCAGTCGCGAGGTTTCAGGTAGTCGCCGAGGCGCGCCTCCGCGCTGCCGGGTTCGGGCGTCCACGCGTACTCGAAGCGCACGCGCGGCGGCAGGCTCATGAGGATCGATTCGGTGCGTCCGCCGGACTGCAGGCCGAACAGCGTGCCGCGGTCCAGCACGAGGTTGAACTCGACGTAGCGGCCACGCCGGTAGAGCTGGAACTCGCGCTCGCGCTCGCCCCAGGCGGTCGCCTTGCGCCGCTCGACGATCGGCAGGTAGGCGTCGAGGAAGGCATCGCCGACACGGCGCGTGATGCCGAAGCAGCGCTCGAATCCGCCCTCGTCGAAGTCGTCGAAGAACAGGCCGCCGACGCCGCGCGTCTCGCCGCGGTGGCGCAGGAAGAAATACTCGTCGCACCAGCGCTTCCAGCGCGGATACAGCTCGTCGCCGAACGGCGCGACGGCTTCGTGCGCGACCTGGTGCCAGTGGCGCACGTCCTCGTCGACCGGATAGAATGGCGTGAGGTCGAAGCCACCACCGAACCACCACGAGCGCTCGATCGCGGGATCGGCGGGGCGAGCCTCGAACCAGCGCACGTTCATGTGCGTGGTCGGCACGTGCGGATTGCGCGGATGCACGACGAGCGACACGCCGAGCGCGCTCCATGGCGCGTCGGCGAGCCCCGCGCGATGCGCGGTCGCCGAGGCCGGCAGGCGCTGTCCCGAGACTTCCGAAAAATTGACACCGGCCTGCTCGAACAGCGCGCCGTCCTTGAGCACGCGCGTGCGACCGCCGCCGTGCAATGCGGCCGTCGCCTCGCCATCCTTCTCGCGTCGCCACGCATCCTCGACGAACCGTGCGTGGCCATCCACGCGTTCGAGCGCGGTGCAGATGCGGTCCTGCAGGCCGAGCAGCCACGCGCGTACCGCGTCGATGCGCGCTGCGGGGTCGGCGTCGGGAACGGGTGTCGGATCCATGGACATTCCGCGGGCTGGCGATGCACGGAATGGTAACAGGCGCGTCCGCGCGTTCCGATCGCGCCTGTCGTCGCAGGAAGGTGAGACGCTTGAACGATGGCGCACACGGCGCACGCAAGGAAGCGCGTCTTCCGTATTTCGTGTGCCGCGTGTTCCGGGCTTCGCCTGTCCTCCCTGCGCTCCGCATGATGCAGACTCGATCGTCCGGCGCGTTTCCGCGGAAGCGACCCGGTGACGCCCCTGTACCGGTCCCGAACCGACGCGCCGACGGCCAGCAGGGGCGCGCGGAGGCCGTGTCATACTGCCGCATCCTTCCATCCCGCTCGTGCCGCGTGCCCAGCCGCATCCCGCCGCTTGCCATCACCGCCTACACCGCAACCTCCGCGCTCGGCCAAGGCCGCGCGGCGCATGCCGGTGCGTTGGTCGCGCGACGCACGGGCCTGCGCCCGAACGATTTCACCGAGGCGCCGCTCGCGTGCGCGATCGGCCGCGTCGCGGGACTCGAAGACGCTCCGGTGCCGTCCGCGCACGCGGAGCTCGATTGCCGGGAGAATCGCCTTGCCTGGCTCGGCCTGCAGGGCGACGGCTTCCTCGAGGTCGCGCGCGCGGCGATCGCGCGCCACGGTGCATCGCGCGTCGCGCTCCTCGTCGGCACCTCGACCGCGAGCATCGGCGCTACCGAGCAGGGCTACCGCGAGATCGCGCGCGGCGCGACCGCGCTGCCGGGTTCGCCGCTGCTGCACACGCCGCATTCGCTCGGACTGTTCCTCGAAGCGGTGTTCGGCACCGAGGGTCCCTGCCTCACGGTCGCGACCGCGTGTTCCTCGAGCGCGAAGATTTTCGCGCAGGCCGAGCGGCTGATCCGGCTCGACCTCGTCGACGCGGCGATCCTCGCGGGCGTCGACACGCTCTGCGGCAGCGTGCTGTTCGGATTCAACGCGCTCGAGCTCGTGTCGCCGGAGCCTTGCCGCCCGTTCGACGCGGCGCGCAACGGCATCTCGATCGGCGAAGCGGCCGGCTTCGCGTTGCTCGAACGCGGCGCGCGCGCGGATGCACCTTCGCTGCTCGGCCACGGCGAATCCTCCGATGCTCACCACATGTCCACGCCGCACCCCGAAGGCCTCGGCGCACGGCGTGCGCTGTCGGACGCGCTCGCGCGCGCGGGCCTCGATGCGCGCGACATCGACTACGTGAACCTGCACGGCACCGCGACGCGCAAGAACGACGAGGTCGAGGCCGCGCTGCTCGGCGACCTGTTCCCGCCGACGACCCGCGCGAGTTCGACCAAGGGCTGGACCGGCCACACGCTCGGCGCGGCCGGCATCCTCGAATCGGTGCTGACCCTGCTCGCGCTCGAGCACGAATTCGTGCCGGGCACCTTGAACACGACCGATCCGGAACCCGCGTGCGCGGCGCAGCTCGCGCTCGACAACGAGGCGCGCGCACCGCGCACGGCGCTCAGCAACTCGTTCGGCTTCGGCGGCAACAATTGCAGCCTCGTGTTCGCGCGCGCGGCCGGAGCCCGCGCATGACCGCGCTCATGCTGCAGCTCGAAGGCATTGGCTGGTGGTCTCACGGCGTCGCGGACTGGACCGCGCTGGCCACGCGGCTGCGCGCGGGCGAAGCGCTGCCGACGGCCACGGAGCCGGCTGCAGCCGCACGCTCGCGTCCGCCGGCCGCGGTGCTGCCGCCGAATGAGCGGCGGCGCGCGCCCGATCCGGTCCTGCTCGCCTGCGAGGCTGCGGCGCAGGCCTGCGCGATGGCGAACCAGGATGCCGCGACGCTGCCCTGCGTGTTCTCCTCGGTGCATGGCGACCTCGCGATCACCGAAGAGATGTGCATGACGCTCGCGCGCGATCCGCGCGAACTCTCGCCGACGCGCTTCCACAACTCCGTGCACAACGCGCCGGCCGGTTACTGGACCGTCGCGACCGGCTGCCATGCGGCCTCGAGCGCGGTCTCTGCCTGGCAACGCGGTTTCGCGGCCGGTCTGTTCGAAGCCGCCGTGCAGGCCTGCGCGGACGCGACGCCGGTCTTGTACGCGGCCTACGATTCCACGGTCGGCGGCCCGCTCGGCGCGGCGGTGCGCTCCGGCCCCGCGTTCGCGGTCGCGTTCGTGCTCGCACCGGCACGCGCGTCGCGCGCGCTCGCGACGCTGGAGCTTCGCCACGTGCCAGGCGAGCCGAGCGCGTTCGCGTACTCGTTCGATGCGGCGATGCCGCTGCTCGCCGCGCTCGCGCGCGGCGGCCGGAGTTCGCTGCGGGTCGCGAGCGGTGCGGCGAGCTCGCTGGAGATCGAGGTGGCCGCATGAGCGCGACCGATCCCGCACGCATCGCGGTCGTGATTCCCGCGCTGAACGAGGAGAAGGCGATCCGCGGCATCGTCGATGCCGTGCTCGCGATCTGCCCGAACGTGATCCTCGTCGACGACGGTTCCACCGATGCGACGCTCGAGCGCGTCGCGGGGTTGCCGATCACGGTGATCCGGCACGCGACGCCACTCGGCAAGGGCCAGGGCCTGCGTGACGGTTTCCGCAAGGCGCGCGAACTCGGTTTCGACGCGGTGGTGACGATGGACGGCGACGGCCAGCACCTCGCCGAGGACATCCCGCGGCTGCTCGCGGCCGCGCGCCGGCATCCCGAACACATCGTGATCGGCGCGCGCATCCGCAACCGCGACAACCAGCCGGTCGCGCGGCGGCGCGCGAACGCGGTCGCCGACTGGGGCATTTCCTGGGGCTGCGGCGTGCCGGTGGCCGATACCCAGAGCGGGCAGCGCTACTACCCGCTCGGCGCGCTCGAACTCGCCGACCTCGAGGCCGACGATTTCGTGTTCGAGGCCGCGCTGCTGATCGCGGCGACGCGCGAGAAGAAGCTCGGCGTGGTGTCGGTGCCGATCGACTCGCGCTACGACGGCGCGTTCCGCGGCAGCCACTTCCGCCCGGTCCGCGACGTCACGCGCATCACCTGGTACACGATCCGGCGCGTCGTGCATTACGGGCGCGTCGTCGACAGCTACCGGCGTTCGCACGCGACGCCACCGCTGATCCACGATCCCGACCTCGCGGCGCGCGCATGACGACGATGCCGCACATGCTGCTGCAGCTCACGGTGATCCTCGTCACCGCGCGCGTGCTCGCGTTCGTGCTGCAACGCTTCGGCCAGCCGCCCGTGATCGGCGAGATGCTCGCCGGCCTCGCGCTCGGACCGATCGCGTTCGGCGCGTTCGCCCCCGACCTGCATGCGACGCTGTTTCCGCGCGAGGGCCTCGGTGCGCTCGAGGGCCTCAGCGAACTCGGCCTCGTGCTCTTCATGTTCATCGTCGGCGTCGAACTGCGCGCGCCGGCCGGCGCGCGGCGGCAGATCGTCGCGGCCGGCTGGATCGGCACGCTCGGCGTCGCATTGCCGATGTTGTTCGGCTTCGCGATCGCGCCGCTGCTGCATGCGCGCTTCGCGCCTGCGGGCGTCGGCGAGGGGCCGTTCGCGTTGTTCATGGCCGCGTCGATGGCGATCACCGCGTTCCCGGTGCTCGCGCGCATCCTCAAGGACAGCGGCATGACGCGCAGCGCGATCGGGCAGCTTGCGCTGGCCTCGACCGCGATCGCCGACGTGCTCGCCTGGGGCGTGCTCGCGTTCGTGGTCGCCGCGATCGGCACCGACGGCGGCTGGGCCGGCTTCGTGCGCACGATCGGCGGGTTGTTCGTGGTCGCCGCGATCTGCTTCGGCGCGCTGCGTCCGCTGCTCGCGCGCGTGCTCGCACGCCACGCGCGCAACGGCCGGCCCGACGGCGCGATGCTCGGCCTGTTGCTGGTGCTCGCGTTCGCGATGGCGGCGGCGACGCAATGGCTCGGCCTGCATGCGTTGTTCGGCGCGTTCCTGTTCGGCGCCTGCCTGCCGCGCGATGACCGCCTGCTCGAGCATCTGGTCGAGCGCATCGAGCACGTCGCGATCCTCGTGCTGATGCCGGTGTTCTTCGCGCTCGCGGGCCTCAACACGACGCCGCAGGCGTTCGCGGGTGGTGGCTCCGCGCTGCTGCTCGTGCTGGCGGCCGCGATTTTCGGCAAGGTGCTCGGCGCGGGCGCAGGTGCACGCATCAGCGGGCTCGGCTGGCGCGACTCGGCGGCGATCGGTTCTCTGATGAACGCGCGCGGGCTGATGGAACTGATCGTGCTCAAGATCGGTCTCGACGCCGGCGTGATCGGGCCCGAGATGTTCACGATGCTGCTCGTGATGGCGATCGTGACGACGCTGATGACGACACCGATGCTGCGCCTGTGCCTGCGCGGCGCGCCGCGGCACGCGACGATGGCCGAGAACGGCACCTGAGCGGTGGCCGCGCGGCGCTGAATTGACCCTTGCACCGAATGAACTGGGAGTACCCGTGGCGGCAATGACACCGGATGTGGCGATCCTCGGCGGCGGCCTCGCCGGACTCACCCTCGCACTGCAACTCAAGCGTGCCTGGCCGCAGCTGTCGATCCTCGTGATCGAGCGCCGGCGCCACCCGCTCGCGGCGGCCGCGCACAAGGTCGGCGAGTCGACGGTCGAGATCGGCGCGGACTACTTCGACAACGTGCTCGGCCTCAAGGACCATCTCGACACTGCGCACATCCGCAAGTTCGGGCTGCGCTACTTCTTCTCCGAAGGACGCGACGACATCGAGAACGTGACCGAACTCGGCGTCAGCCGCTTCCTGCCCGCACCGAGCTACCAGCTCGACCGCGGCATCTTCGAGAACTTCCTCGGCGAGGAAGCACGCCGCCACGGCATCGAGTTCCGCGACGGCGCGGTGGTCAAGGGCTTCGACGTCGGCGAACACGGCGCACTGCATTCGGTGCGCTTCACCGACGACGCCGGCGAGCACACCGCGCAGTCGCGCTGGCTCATGGACGCGTCGGGTCGCTCCGCGCTGCTGCGCCGCCGCTTCGAGCTCACGCGCGACAACGGCCACCACGCGAACGCGGTGTGGTTCCGCCTCGACACGCGCATCGACATGGACCAGTGGAGCGACGATGCGGAATGGCGCGGGCGCTGCGAAGCCGGGCGCTGGCAGTCGACCAACCACTACCTCGGGCCGGGCTACTGGGCGTGGCTGATCCCGCTCGGCTCGGGCGCGCATTCGGTCGGCATCGTCTGCGACGCGGGCATGCATCCGCTCGAAGGCATGAAGGACTTCGAGCGCTCGCTCGACTGGCTCGACCGCTTCCAGCCGACGGTCGGGCGAGCGTGCCGCGCCGAGCGCGACACGCTGCTCGACTTCATGTTCCTGCGCCACTACTCGCACGGCTGCGCGCGCGTGTTCTCGGCCGACCGCTGGGCGATCACCGGCGAGGCCGGCGTGTTCCTCGACCCGTTCTATTCGCCGGGCAGCGATTTCATCGGCATCTCCAACACCTACATCACCGCGCTCGTCGGCCATGACCTCGCGGGCACGAACATCGCGCCGTATGCGCACTTCTACGAGCAGCTCTACCTCTCGTTCTACGAGAGCACGCTCGCGCTGTTCCGCAACCAGTACCCGCTGTTCGGCAATCCGCGCGTGCTGCCGGTCAAGGTGATCTGGGATTACGCGTATTACTGGGGCGTGCTGTGCCAGCTCGTGTTCCAGCAGCGCCTGACCGACCTCGCGCTGCTCGGCGAACTGCGCCCGCAGCTCGAGCGCGCGCGCGAGCTCAACCTGCAGGTGCAGGCGACGCTGCGCGAATGGGACCGCGCCGATCCGCCGGGCCGCAGCGAGCGACGCATGCTCGACCAGTGCTCGCTGCCGTGGTTCGCCGAGCTCAACGCGACGCTGCACGACACGCTCGACGACGCGCAGCTGCGCGAACGCCTGCGTGCGAACGTCGTGATGCTCGAGCAGCTTGCGGCGACGATCGCGGCGCGTGCGGCCGGATCGAACGCGCCCGCGACCGGCGCGATCTCGTTGTTCGCTGCGTAGGAGCCCACCCTGTGGGCGATCCGCGCAGGAAACCGGTTGGGCGCGGGGCCTCCGCATTATCGCGATCGCGCACAGGGTGCGCTCCTACGTGAATCGACATGTAGGAGCCCACCCTGTGGGCGATCCGCGCAGGAAACCGGTTGGGCGCGGGCCTCCGCATAACCGCGATCGCGCACAGGGTGCGCTCCTACACACAGGTACGCGCGCCTACGCCATTCCGCCGTTGACGCCGATCACCTGGCCGTTGACGTAGCCGGCCGCGTCCGAACACAGGAAGCGCACGAGCGCCGCGACCTCGTCGGGCGTGCCCGCGCGGCCCGCGGGCACGATCGCCTTGACCTGCACGTCGTCGAAGCTCGCGGCCGCCATGCGGCCCGCGATCACGCCGGGCGCGACCACGTTGACGGTGATCCCGCGCGAAGCCATCTCGCGCGCGAGCGAGCGGCTCGCGCCGTGCAGCGCGGACTTCGCGGCCGCGTAGTTGGCCTGGCCGCGATTGCCGAGCACGGCCGCGACCGACGAGAGCGACACGATGCGCCCGAAGCGCTTGCGCGCCATCGGCAGCAGCAACGGCTGGGTCACATGGAAGAAGCCGTGCAGCGACACGTCGATCACGCGCCGCCACTGCTCTTCGCGCATGCCCGCGAGCGGCGCGTCGTCGTGGATGCCCGCGTTGTGCACGAGCACCTCGATCGCACCCGCTTCGAGCTCGGCCTCGAGCATGGCGCGCGTCGCCGCGCCGTCGACGAGATCGAACGCGATCGCACGCGCGCGTCCGCCCGCGGCCTGGATCTCCGCGACCACCGTCTCGGCGCGCGCGATGCCTGCGTTCGCATGCACGAGCACCTCGCAGCCGTCCGCCGCGAGCGCGCGTGCGATCGCGCTGCCGATGTCGCCGCTGCCGCCCGTGACCAGTGCGCGTCGCTGCATGCCGTCCTCCTTACGATTGCGCCGATGATCGGGGCTTTCAGTCAGGAAGGGAATCGGCTTGCGGGGCGACCGCGTCCGCGGGCCAGCGTTTGTAGGTCCACTGGTACTGCGCGAATGCGAGGCGCACGCAGTCCTCGACGCCGCGATTGAGCGCGGCGCACGCAACCCCGAGGTCCTCGTCCGCGATCTCCGCCGGCGCGGGCACGAAATGCAGCCGGTAGCCCGCGCCGCGCGGCAGTCGCTCGGCGAACGCGAACAGCACGCTCGCGCCGGTGCGCCGCGCGAGCCGAGGCAGCAGCACCATCGTCGCGGCCGGCACGCCGAAGAACGGCGCGAGCACGCCTTCTCCCTGGCGGGGTTTCTGGTCCGGCAGGATGCCGACCACGCCACCGGCGGCGAGGCGCTTGTAGAGCGTGCGCACGCCGCTGCCTTCGGCGCGCACCTGTTCCACCTGCAGCGCGCCGCGCGCATGCACGAGCATCGGTTCGAGCCAGGGCTGGCGCGGCGGGCGGTAGAGGATCGCGAGCGGCGTGCGCGAGGCGAGCCAGTAGTTCAGCAGCTCCCAGCAGCCGAGGTGCGGCGCCGCGACGATCAGGCCGCTCCCGCGCGCGAGCGCTGCCTCGAACAGCGCCTCGCCACGGACCTCGCGCAATTCCGCGAGCGCGGCCGTCGGCCCGCGGCCCCAGACCAGCGCGACCTCGGCGGCCGACTTGCCGGTCTCGGCGAGCGCCTCGCGCGCGATCGAATGTCTCTTTTGGGTGCCTTGTTGCGTTAAAGCGATGGCGAGGTTGCGTTCGACGGTACGTCGGGCGCGGCCACGCGCGAGCCAGAGCAGGCGCCCGAGCGAGGCGCCGCCGGCGTGCAGGAGCCGCAACGGCAGGCGGCCGGCGAGCCTGAGGCAGCCCAGGAGCAGCCCGGCGCGCCATGACAGGGGAGGTAGGGGCATGGCGGAAGTCGAGGAGTGTAGTGGCTGCCGCGGCTCGATCCGAGGCCGCTGCGCCGTGCACCGCACGGCGCCATGCGCGACCATAGCCGCTCCCGCCGCCGCCGGACATCCTCGATGCGATCGCCCCGCTGTTCCCGCCGACCCCGCAGGGCTTGCGCGTTCGCCCAGTCGCGCGCCGGGCTTGTGCGGTGATCGCGCTGATCCAGCGCGTCACCGAGGCGAGCGTGGACGTCGATGGCGAGGTGGTCGGATCGATCGGGGCCGGACTGCTCGCGCTGGTCGGGGTGCAGCCCGGCGACGGTCCGCCCCAGTCTGCGCGGATGCTCGATCGCCTGCTCGGCTACCGCGTGTTCGCGGACGCCGAAGGTCGCATGAACCGTTCACTCGCGGAGACGGGCGGCGGGCTGCTGCTGGTGTCGCAGTTCACGCTCGCGGCCGACACGCGCTCGGGCATGCGCCCGGGCTTTTCGACCGCGGCGGCCCCGGCGGAAGCCGAACGGGAGTTCAACCACCTGCTCGGGATCGCGCGGCAGCGCCATCCGAGGGTGGAAACCGGGCGTTTCGGCGCCCATATGAAGATTCGCCTCGTCAACGACGGACCCGTCACGTTCTGGCTCGAGGCGCGCTGAAGGCCCGCGCGGGCCTGCGGCATTCCCACGGAAGGCACGTCCCGGCGTTGCAATTTGTCACGCCGGGGGCCACGCGATGATCTGTTCCTGCCCCGAATTACGCATACATGGGTTCGGGATCCACGGCTGCTCTTGACGCGGCTCCTATACTTTCCTTCCTTTGCCGTATCGCTACCCGGAAACCACATGGCCGCAGAACACAACCAGGAGCAGCAGTCCGAGATCAAGACCCTGATCATCAAGGGCAAGGAGCAGGGCTACCTGACCTATGCCGAGGTCAACGACCACCTGCCGGACGACATCGTCGATCCGGAGCAGATCGAAGACATCATCGGCATGATCAACGACATGGGCATCGAGGTGCACGAGGTTGCGCCCGATACCGAGACGCTGCTGCCGGAAACGCCGGTCGCGACCGACGACGACACCGCGACCGAGGAAGCGGTCGCCGTGCTCAGCGCGGTCGACGCCGAAGTCGGCCGCACCACCGACCCCGTGCGCATGTACATGCGCGAGATGGGCACGGTCGAGCTGCTCACGCGCGAGGGCGAGATCGCGATCGCGAAGCGCATCGAGGAAGGCCTGGGCCAGGTGCAGTCCGCGCTCGCGAGCTTCCCGTGGTCGATCCAGCTGCTGATCGAGGAATACGACCAGCACGTCGAGGGCAAGAAGCGCCTGTCCGAGGTGCTCGCGGGCTTCGCCGACCTCGAGCAGGCCGAGGTGGTCGTGGCCGAGGCCGCACCGGCCGATGCGGGCAGCGAGGCCGAGGCCGACGAGGATGACGACGCCGAGGGCGGCGACGAGGCCGATCCGGTCGACACCGGCATCGACCTCGCCGAGGTCGCGCGCCGCATGGACGAGCTGCGCCAGATCTACGCGAAGTTCCAGAAGGCCGCCGACAAGCACGGCGCGGCCGACCGCAAGGCGCAGAAGCTGCGCGACGAGATGGCCGAGGCGTTCCTCAAGCTCAAGCTCCCGGCGATCATGATCGACGGCTTCGTCAAGAAGCTGCGCGACGTCGTCAACAACATCCGCCACCACGAGCGCGTGATCGGCGAGCTGTGCATCAAGCACGCGCGCATGCCGCGCAAGGACTTCCTCAAGCTGTTCCCGGCCAACGAGACCAACGTCGAATGGGCCGACGAACTCGCGCGCAAGCGCCAGAAGTGGTCGCCCGCGATCAAGGCGCAGCGCGACGCGATCGTGGCCGAGCAGGAGCGTCTGATCGCGATCGAGAACGCGCTCTACCTCGGCGTCGCCGACATCAAGGAAATCAACCGCGCGATGTCGATCGGCGAGGCCAAGGCGCGCCGCGCGAAGAAGGAGATGGTCGAGGCGAACCTGCGCCTCGTGATCTCGATCGCGAAGAAGTACACCAACCGCGGCCTGCAGTTCCTCGACCTGATCCAGGAAGGCAACATCGGCCTGATGAAGGCGGTCGACAAGTTCGAATACCGCCGCGGCTACAAGTTCTCGACCTATGCGACCTGGTGGATCCGCCAGGCGATCACGCGTTCGATCGCCGACCAGGCGCGCACGATCCGCATCCCGGTGCACATGATCGAGACGATCAACAAGCTCAACCGCATCAGCCGCCAGATGCTGCAGGAGATGGGCCGCGAACCGACGCCGGACGAACTCGCGATCAAGATGGAGATGCCGGAGGACAAGGTCCGCAAGGTCCTCAAGATCGCGAAGGAACCGATCTCGATGGAAACGCCGATCGGCGACGACGAGGACTCGCACCTCGGCGACTTCATCGAGGACGCGGCAATCGTGTCGCCGGTCGATTCCTCGACGAACATCGGCCTGATGGAAACCGTGCGCGACGTGCTCGCCGGCCTCACGCCGCGCGAGGCGAAGGTGCTGCGCATGCGCTTCGGCATCGACATGAACACCGACCACACGCTCGAAGAGGTCGGCAAGCAGTTCGACGTCACGCGCGAGCGCATCCGCCAGATCGAGGCGAAGGCGCTGCGCAAGCTGCGCCACCCGAGCCGGTCGGAACAGCTGCGCTCGTTCCTCGACCTCGAGTAACGCGCTCGACCAACGCGCACTGGCAGCGCTGCACGAAGACGCCCGCCTCGCGCGGGCGTTTTCAATTCCGCGCCGGGATCAGGAGCGGCCCCCTTCTGCCGCTTCGCGGCATCTTCCCCCGCAAGCGGGGGAAGCAGAAGCACGCCGTTTCCCTCTCCCGCGAGCGGACCCCAGTGCGACGGGCATTTCCCTTCTCCCGCTTGCGGGAGAAGGTGCCCCGCAGGGGCGGAAGAGGGCCGCTCTTGCCGTTCGCGCGAACCCATCAGGATCGAGCCGCATCACATTGCGTAGAAGAACTGCTCGCGCACGATCTTCCCCTCGCGCACCTCGTACACGCAGATCTCGCTGCTCGCCACGCGCCCGCGATCCCGGTAGGTCGCATCGATCCCCATCGCGACGCTGAACCAGCCGTCCGCGATGACCGCGTCGCTGACGCTGCCGCCGTGCACCTCGACGACGTTCTCGGCCCAGCGCCTGCCCTTCTCGCGGATTGCCTCGATCCCGTGCGCGTCGCCGAGCGCCCCATCGGGCAGGCCCGCCATCTCGATGCTGACCGCATCGCGCGAATACAACTCGTCCTGCGCCTGCTCGTACTTGCCCTCGCGACACAGCTCGACCAATCGCGCCGCCACCTGTTCGATCGTCATCGCACGCTCCTGCCGGAAGAAGTCGCCATCCTCCCATCCGCGACTGACACCGTGGTGTCAGCAGCCGCGCGGCGTTCTCCCATTCCGTTCGCCCAGAGCGCAGGCCGAAGGCCGAAGTCGAAGGGCCAGGTCGCGATGACGCCTCGTCCGGGCGCTTCGACTCCGCGACCTGCGGCCGCTGCGCTCAGCGCGAACGGTGTTGTCATTGCGGTTGCTGCGCTCAGCGCGAGCGGCTTTGCTCGGATTCCGTTCGCCCTGAGCGCAGGCCGAAGGCCGAAGTCGAAGGGCCAGGTCGCGATGACGCGTCGTCGGGGCGCTTCGACTCCGCGACCTGCCGTCGCTACGCTCAGCGCGCACGCATTGCGCTCCATACGCCTCCGTACGAATGCGCCCCCGCGCCCCATGCGTACAATCGGGCGCTCCCCGCGCCCCGCGCACCCGAACCGAGGAGCCCCTGCATGCGATTCCGCGACCCCGCCCCCTTCTTCCCAGCGCGCTCGTTCCTGCTTGCGGCCGTCGTCATGCTGACGGCCAGCCTGCCCGTGCACGCGGGGTCGATGCCGGCTCCGCGCGGCGGCGCCGGCGAGTCGATCGGCACCGACCTCGTGCTCGATCGCGGATTCGGCGATGACGGGCTGATCGCGGTCAGCTACAACGACGGCGCGGACATCCTCGATGAAGCCGTGCGCGTCGCAGCAGCCGACGACGGCGGCTACTGGCTCGTCGGCTTCCACCGCACGGCGGCGACCGGCGACCTGCTCGCGATCTCCAAGTTCGACGCCGACGGCCAGCCCGACCTGGCCTACGGCAACGGCGGCCGCACGCTGTCGCCGACCGAGGCCGATTTCGTCAACGACGCGATCCTCGTCGGCGACCGCTTCTACGTCACCGGCATGTACCTCGTCACCTCGTCCGGCCCAGGCATCATGGCGGTCGGTTGCGCGATGCTCGACGGCACGCCGTGTGAAGGGTTCGGCGACGAGGGCAACGTGCTGATCGAGGTCAATGAACCCGGGCGCACCAGCGAGTCGCGCCGCATCGTGCACCGCGACGGCGCGCTCTACGCGATCGGCAATACCGAGTACGGCAACGGCGGCACCGCACTCGCGATCGCGAAACTCGACGCGCAGACCGGCGCGCTCGATCCGGCCTTCGGCAACGCCAGCTCGCCGATCGATGGCGCGGTCGTGATCGATCTCGACGTCGTGCCCGACGGCTACGACTTCGGCTACGCGGGCGCGTTCGCGACGAACGGCAAGCTGCTCGTCGGCGGCTCCGCGCAGGACGGCCAGAGCCAGGGCAGCGACGGCTTCGTGCTCGCGCTCGATCCCGCGACCGGCGCGCCCGACACCGCGTTCGGCGACAACGGCTACGCATGGTTCTCGGCCGACACCGGCGTGCATTTCGACCGCTTCGAAGTGCGCGCGCTGCACGTGTTCGACGACGGCCGCATCCTCGCCGGCGGCAACGCGCACCTCGACGACGAGTTCTTCAATTCGCTGACGCGCGTGCTGCTCGCCTCGATCGAACCCGACGGCACGCCGACCACGGGTTTCGGCGTCGGTGGCATCGTGCGCACCGAGGTCGGCATCAACGTCGAGGTGCTGGACATGGTCGTGCGCCCGAACGGCGACATCGTCCTCGGCTCGATGTCGAGCGGCCTCTTCCCGAACCCGTACACGCAGGCGCAGCAGCAGTCGATCCTGCAGTTCGACGCGAACGGCAACGGCCCGACCGCAACGATCTCCCTCGAATACCCGACCGCCGGCGACTTCCCCGCTCAGGGCCGCCCGACCGCGCTGCTCGTCGACGCCGACGACCGCGTGCTCGTCGCCGGCGCGCGCCTCTGGGAATTCGTGTTCCCGCTGCCCGACGCCGACCACACGCTCGCGCGGCTCGTGCGCGACGGCGTGTTCGCAGATGGGTTCGATCCCTGACGCCAGTCCGCAGCTCGCGCGCGCAGCAGCGCGCGAGCGGCGGGTCTGCTGCATAATCGTCCCACGGGCCTATAGCTCAATGGTTAGAGCAGGGGACTCATCGAAAGGTGTCGCCGCGGCGGAAGCCGCGGACGAGAACGGGATGAATTCAGGGAAACCTCAGCGGCGCGCGACGCGCGGACGGTGGCAACCCTGAGCCAAGCCGGCGGTACACCGCCGGAAGGTGCAGAGACTACCTGGGGGCTTGAGCGCCCTTGATCACAGGCTAGAGCGTCCCGCACCCGACACGCCATGTGCGAAGGGTGAAGAGATAGTCCGCTCCGGAAGGAAACGTCCGGGTAGAGCGAATCCCTTGGTTCCAGGTTCGAGTCCTGGTGGGCCCACAGGAGTCATGCGGGCTTTACGTAGTGTCATGGAGCAGAGCGTATCGAGGTGTGGCGAAGTTCCAAACCGGCGGTAGCTATTCCAAAAATACCGACGCTATGGAACACTCCGCGCATGACCCATCCTGCGGCCATCGCCAAGGCGTTGATCCATCGGAAGGGCGTAGTGCGCTCGCGTGAGCTGGTGGATGCCGGTGTCGCCCGGGCGCAACTGTCGCGCCTGGTGGCGGCTGGTGATCTGATCCGGCTGGCCCGCGGCGTTTACACCGCGCCCGGCGCAACCCTCGCCGGGGCTGACGAAGGCATTCTGGTGGTGGCCGAGCGGATGCCGGAAGCGCGCCTGTGCCTGCTGACTGCCCTGCGCCTGCACGGTCTGACCACCCAAGCGCCGTTCGAGGTCTGGGTGGCTATCGGCAACAAGGACCGGCCGCCACGGCTTGACTGGCCCCCGCTGCGCGTCGTCCGGTTTTCAGGCGAGGCCCTCACCGCAGGGCTCGAGACCCGCACGATGGGCAGCAAGCAGGTGCGCGTCACCACTGTCGCCAAGACGGTGGCGGACTGCTTCAAGTTCCGCAATCTGGTTGGGCTGGACGTGGCCATCGAGGCCCTGCGCGAGTCTCTCCGTACGCGCGCCGCGAGCGTGGACGAGCTCTGGAAATACGCGGCCATTTGCCGCGTCACCATGATCATGCGGCCCTACCTGGAGGCGCTCGCATGAACGGGCGTATGCCCACCGCCAGCCGGACCGCCTCCATTCGCCAGCGCCTCCTGGATCGGGCCCTGGCGCGCGGCGAAGAGTTCCAGCTTGTGCTCGATCGCTACGCCATGGAGCGGCTGCTGTATCGCCTGTCGGTCTCGCCGCACCGCGACCAGTTCCTGCTCAAGGGCGCGCTGCTGTTTGCCCTCTGGTTCGATGCGCCGCACCGGCCCACGCGCGATGCCGATCTGCTCGGTTTCGGCCCGCCCGATCCCGATCGATTGCGGGCCGTGATCACCGAGCTGTGCGCCATCGATTCCGAAGACGGCCTGCGGTTCGAGCTGGGCTCGATCCAGATAGAGCCCATCCGCGAGGAGGCCGCCTACGAAGGTCTGCGCGCCCGTCTGGTGGCGTTTCTGGGCGGCGCCCGCTGCCATGTGCAGTGGGATGTCGGTTTTGGCGATGCGGTGACGCCGGGCCCGCAGGACATTGACTATCCGGTAATGCTGGACGAGTTCCAGCCGCCGCGCCTGCGCGTGTATCCCCGCGAGACCGTCTTCGCCGAGAAGCTGGAGGCCATCGCCACGCTGGGCATTGCCAACAGCCGGATGAAGGACTACTTCGACCTGCTGGCGCTGCTGCGCGAGCAGGCGATGGAGTCCGCCACCTTGGCCGATGCCATCCGCGCGACCTTCCAGCGCCGCGGCACCGCGCCGCCCGAGGGCGTGCCGTTCGGCCTGACCGACGCCTTTGCCACCGATGCGCAGAAGCAGTCCCAGTGGGCTGCCTTCCTGCGCCGCAACCGGCTGGCCGCCCCGGCGCTTGCCGCGGTGGTGGCGGAACTCCGGGCCTTTTTCATTGCGCTGGACCCCTGGGCTGGCGACCGCCATCCCGCCCACGACCAGCCCCAGACACCATGAGCCAACTCCAGACCATCGAAGCCATCGAAAAGCGCCTGTGGAGCGCGGCCGATCTCCTGCGCGCCAATTCCGGCCTGGCCAGCAACGAGTACTTCATGCCCGTGATGGGCTTGATCTTCCTGCGCCACGCCTACAGCCGCTATCTGGCGGTCAAGCCGCAGATCGAAGCCGGCCTGCCGAAGCGCGGCGGGGTTCCAAAAGCCCTGACCAAGGAGGTTTTCAGCCAGCAAGGCGCCATCTTCCTGCGTCCGGACGCCCAGTTCGACCACCTGGTGTCCCTGCCGGATTCGGCCGACCGCGCGGCGGCGATCATCAATGCGATGGAGGGCATCGAGGCCGACTACGCGGCCCTGCGCGGCGTGCTGCCCAAGGCGGACTACCAGAAGATCGGCAACGACGACCTGGGCGAGCTGCTGCGCAAGCTCAACCCGGAGGAGCTCAAGACCGCGAACGGCGACATCTTCGGCCGCATCTACGAGTACTTCCTGACCCAGTTCGCCGACCAGGGCGCGCACGACGGCGGCGAGTTCTTCACGCCCATCTCCATCGTGCAGATGATCGCCAACCTGATCGAGCCGGAGCGCGGCAGCGTGCTGGACCCAGCCTGCGGGTCTGGCGGCATGTTCGTGCAGAGCGCCAACCTGGTGGAGCGCAACCACGGCGACCCCAGCAAGGCGCTGACCTTCTGGGGCATGGAAAAGAACGCCACCACCATCAAGCTGGCGCAGATGAACCTGGCCGTGCACGGGCTGCAGGGCAACATCGCCGAGGCCATCAGCTACTACAGCGACCCCCACGAATTGGTGGGCAAGGCCGACTACGTGATGGCCAATCCGCCGTTCAACGTGGACGAGGTGGACGCGGAAAAGGTCCGCAACGACCCGCGCCTGCCGTTCGGCCTGCCCGGCGTGAACAAGGCGGGCAAGGTCAGCAACGGCAACTACCTGTGGATCTCCTACTTCTACAGCTACCTGTCCAAGCGCGGCCGCGCCGGCTTCGTGATGTCCTCGCAGGCGTCCAGCGCCGGGCGCGACGAAGCCAAGGTGCGCCAGAAGCTGGTGGAAACCGGCGACGTGGACGTGATGGTGGCCATCCGCGGCAACTTCTTCTACACCCGCACCGTGCCCTGCGAGCTGTGGTTCTTCGACAAGGCCAAGCCCGCGCAGCACCGCGACCACGTGCTGATGCTGGATGCCCGCAACGTCTACCGCAAGGTGACGCGCAAGATCTACGACTTCAGCCCGGAGCAACTGGCCAACCTGACCAGCATCGTCTGGCTCTACCGCGGCCAGCAGAGCCGCTTCCTGGCGCTGGTGCGGGAGCATCTGTTTGCCAGCATCCAGGCCGCCCTAGCCAGCCAGGCCCCGCTGCGCGAGGCGCACGGGGCGCTGGCCGCGTGGGTCAATATGCTGCGCAGCCCCCTGCAGGAAGGCGACGCGCTCACGGCGCAGGTGGCGCTGGATGACGCCCTGACGCAGTTCAACCGGGATGTCGTGGCTTTCAACACCAAGGCCAATGCCATCGCCGTGGACGGGATCCCGGACGGTGCGGGCAACAGCGCGCTGCACGAAGCCGCAGCGCGCCTGGCGCCGCTGGCTGACGCCAGTCGGGACCTGATCAAGGCGGTGGACCACCTCTACAAGCTGGCCGGGCATGCGCTGGAGGCCAGGCAGGGCGACGCGAACGGCCGCGACCTCAACCGCCAGCGCAAGGCCGCGGACGAGGCCCGCAGGGCGGCGGTGGAGGCGCTGAAGCCGGTGCGTTATTTCCAACGGCAGGCGCTGTGGCTGCAGGACCGCTTCCCGGACGCCGAGCTGCGCGATGTGCCGGGGCTGGTGAAGCGGGTCAGCCGCGCCGAGATCGAAGCCAACGACTGGTCGCTGACGCCCGGCCGCTATGTCGGTGTGGCACCGGAGGAAGTGGACGAGGAGTTCGACTTCGAGGCCGCGCTGCGCGACATCCACGTCGAGCTGACGGGGTTGAACGAGGAGGCGGTGGAGCTGGCGGAGAGGATTGCGCGCAACTTCGAGGAGCTCGGGGCGTGATCGAATTTGTTGGTCCGATCAAAGATGTCTGCCTGGGTATCTATGATGGACCACACGCGACTCCGAAAGAGTCCGATGTTGGTCCGGTATTTCTTGGAATCAAGAATGTCACCAAGGACGGCCGTCTAGACCTGTCGGAAATCAGGCATGTTTCCGAGCAGGAGTTTCCGCAGTGGACGCGGCGTGTCGTGCCCCGTAAAGATGACATTGTTTTTTCTTACGAAGCGACGCTGCACTTATATGCGTTGATTCCGGAAGGGTTCCGCGGCTGCCTCGGTAGGCGAATGGCTCTGGTTCGCCCTGACACGACCAAAGTGGTTCCTCGGTATCTTCACTACTATTTTCTGTCGCCTGCTTGGAAGGCGCTAATGCTCTCCAATGTCATGACGGGTGCGACGGTCGACCGCATTCCGATCGCCAGATTCCCTAGTTTTGAGGTGCGACTTCCGCGCCTGTCCGCCCAGCAACGAATCGCCGACACGCTCTCTGCCTACGACGACCTGATCGAAAACAACCGCCGCCGCATTGCGCTGCTGGAGCAATCCGCCCGCCTGTTGTACCGCGAATGGTTCGTGCACCTGCGCTTCCCCGGCCACGAGCACGTCAAGGTGGTGGATGGTGTGCCGGAGGGGTGGGCAATATTTGCCGTCTCTGAAGTGGCGGACTTGTATCGTGGGATCAGCTATTCAAGTGATCAGCTTGTTGAGGAGGGCGGGAAGCCGTTCGTCAACTTGAAATGCATGAATCGATTCGGAGGATTCCGAGTGAGTGGCGTCAAGCGATTTCTTGGAGAGCATAAGTCGCAGCATGTTGTTAAGGCTGGTGACATAGTTGTAGCCGTAACTGACATGACTAGGGATGCCATGATCGTGGCTCAGGCGGCAATTGTTCCGAAGATCGTGGGCGATGATGCTGTCTTTTCCATGGACATGGTAAAGCTGGTGCCAAAGCCAGCGTTCGCCTCCCATTGGTTTCATGCGCTTCTGCGCTTCTCTTCGTTTTCTTTTGAGGTGCGAGAAAAGGCAAATGGAGCCACCGTTCTGCATCTCCGCCCAAAACACATCGAAGAGTGGCGGACTCCAATCGCTCCGCCCGCTTTGCGTGATGAGTATGCAGAGTATGTGTCCCCAATGTATGCGCTGATGGACGAGCTGGAGCTACAGAACGAAAAGCTCCGCCAAGCCCGCGACCTCCTGCTCCCCCGTCTGATGAGCGGCGACCTGGCGGTTTGATAGGCTGGGCACAGGGGGTACCGCATGGCGTTGAACGAAGACACGCTGGTCCAGCAGACCACCGCCGACTACCTGCGCGATGCGCTGGGTTGGCGCAGCGAGTATGCGTACAACACCGAGGTGCTGGGCCCGGAGGGGAGCTTCGGCCGCAAGAGCGAGCAGGAGGTGGTGCTGACCCGCATCCTGGGCGAGAAACTGATCGCGCTGAATCCGGGCTTGCCGGACGCCGCCTACCGGGACGCCCTGCGCCAGATCGTGGAGGTGGGCGCCGGCCTGCGCGGCATGGCGGCTAACCGCGAGAAGTACCAACTTCTCCGCGATGGTGTGAAGGTCAGCTACCGCGAGCAAGACGGCACGCTGGAGGCGCGCACCCTGCGGGTGTTCGACTTCGATACACCGGAGAACAACGACTTCCTGGCCGTGCGCGAGCTGTGGGTCAAGGGCGAGCTATACCGCCGCCGGCCGGACATCATCGGCTTCGTCAACGGCATCCCGCTGCTGTTCGTCGAATGCAAGAACATCCACAAGAACCTGCGCAAGGCCTTTGACCAGAACCTGAAGGACTACCAGGACACCATCCCGCACCTGTTCCACCACAACGCCTTCCTGCTGCTGGCCAACGGCAGCGAGGCCAAAATCGGCGCGCTGGGTGGCAAGTACGAGCACTTCCACAACTGGAAGCGGCTGGAGGAAGCCGAGCCCGGCGTCGTGGACATGGAGACCCTGCTAAAGGGTGTCTGCGACAAACGCAATTTCCTAGACCTGTTCGAGAACTTCATCCTGTTCGACGACGTGGGCGAGCGCACCATCAAGATCGTGGCGCGCAACCACCAGTTCCTGGGCGTGAACCGCGCCATCCGCGCCGTGGCCAATCGCGCGCAGAACCAGGGCAAGCTGGGTGTGTTCTGGCACACGCAAGGTAGCGGCAAGAGCTATTCGATGCTGTTCTTCACCCGCAAGGTGCACCGGCGGGTGGGCGGCAACTACACCTTCGTCATCGTCACCGATCGCGACGACCTGGACGGGCAGATCTACCAGACCTACGTGGGCTGCGGTGTGGTGGGAGAGGGCGACGACGCCCGTGCGGCCAGCGGCACGCACCTGAAAGCCCTGCTGGGTCAGCACAAGGGCTACGTCTTCAGCCTGGTGCAGAAGTTCAACGAGCAGGTGGACCCGGACAATCCGTACTCGCGGCGCGACGACATCATCGTGATCAGCGACGAAGCGCACCGCACCCAGTACGGCACGTTGGCGCTGAACATGCGCAACGCGCTTCCGGGTGCCAGCTACATCGGGTTCACCGGCACCCCGCTGATGGGCGATGACGAGGTGACGCGCCGGGTATTCGGCGAATACGTCTCCACCTACGACTTCCGGCGCGCGGTGGACGACGGCGCCACCGTCCCGCTGTACTACGACGCCCGCGGCGATAAGCTCAAGGTCGCCACCGACGACCTGAACCAGCGCATCGCGGACAAGCTGGCCGAGTTCGAGGACGAGCTCAACGCCGACCCGGATGCGCAGCGGCGTCTGGAAGCGGCCATGGGCCGCGATTACCACGTCATCACCGCCGATGAGCGGCTGGACCGCATCGCCCGCGACTTTGTCCGGCATTACGCCGAGGGCTGGGAAAGCGGCAAGGCGATGTTCGTGTGCATCGACAAGCCCACCTGCGTGCGGATGCACGGGCTGATCGAGAAATACTGGACCGAACACATCCATGCGCTGACGGTCCGGAACAACAGCGAGACCGACGACCAGGCGTTGGCGGAGCGGACCCGCCAGCTCAAGTGGATGGGCGAGACCCGCTTCGCCGTGATGGTCAGCGAGGAGCAGGGCGAGGTGGACCGCTTCCGCCGGCTGGGGCTGGACATCCAGCCGCACCGACGGCTGATCAAGGAAGGCTGGAGCGTGCCCGGCGCGCCCAAGCCGCTGAGCATGGAGGATGCCTTCAAGAAGGCCGACCACCCGTTCCGCGTGGCGATTGTCTGCGCGATGTGGATGACCGGCTTCGACGTGCCGACCCTGGGCACGCTGTACCTGGACAAGCCTCTAAAGGCGCACACCCTAATGCAGGCCATCGCCCGCGCCAACCGCGTGGCGGAGGGCAAGACCAACGGCCTGATCGTGGACTACTGCGGGATCCTGAAGAACCTGCGCCGCGCGCTGGCGACCTTCTCCGGGGCGACGGGTGAGGGCGAGCCCGGCGGCGAGGGCGTGGACCCCGCGCAGCCCGAAGAGCGGCTGTTGGACCTGCTGGACGAGGCCCTGGCCGAGGTGACCGTGTGGCTGAGCCAGCGGCAGGTGCCGCTGGCTGCGATCGTGTACAGCACCGGCTTCCAGCGCAACAAGGCAATCCTGGACGCCAAGGAATCCATCAACGAGAACGACGAGACCCGAAAGCGCTTCGAGCTGATGGCCCGTGCGGTGCTGGGCCGCTTCAAGTCTTGCGTGCATGTAGCCGGCGTCAACGAGCGGCGCGCCCACGTGGACGCCGTGGTGATCCTCTACAAGAGCCTCCGGGCGGACGTGGAACAGGCGGACATCAGCCACATCCTCCTGGCCCTGCGGGAGGAGGTGAACCAGGCCATCGTGGCGGCGGACGCCAAGGCCACGCCGGCGGGCGCGCCTGCGGTGGCGGAAGAGCGCCTGTTCGACATCAGCAAGATCGATTTCGCCAAGCTGCTGACCGAGTTCCAGCGCAGCGGCCGCAAACAGACCACCGTGCAGAGCCTGAAGGCTGCCATCGAGTCCCGTCTGGCCAAGTTGCTGGCCATGAACCCAGCCCGCAAGGACTACCAGGAGCAGTACGAGCGGATCGTGGCCGACTACAACCGCGAGGTGGACCGCGCCACCATCGAGGCTACCTTCCAGCGCCTGCTGCTGCTCAGCCAGGGCCTCAATCAGGAGGAGCGGCGGGCCGTCGAGCTCGGACTGGACGAGGAAACGCTGGCGCTGTTCGACCTGCTGCGCAAGCCGGATCTGGACAAGCGCGGGATCGAAAAGCTAAAGGGCGTTGCCGCGTCCCTGCTCGCAGCCCTGAAGGCCCGTCTGGCCGAGATTGCCGACTGGCAGGCGACCGAGGGCAATCGCGACGCGGTGCGGGTGGCCATTCACGATTTCCTCTACGACGACACCACCGGGCTGCCGCTGGGCCTCTACGACGAGCGCGATGTGGAGCTGACCACCGAAGCCGTGTACGAGCATGTCTGGCGGGTCTATCCGACGCTGCCTTCACCGATCTACACCTGATTGCGGGATTTGCTGGGCCGCATGGGCGGCGGGCGCGAGTGCAGACCACGTTCGAGTCCCGCGCAGGCAGGGTGCAGGTCACGACCACCATCGATGTGGATTTGCTGAACCTGTCCGCCGGGCGGCGTCCAGTCTCGACATCTTCTGGCTGAAGGAGGACGGCCTCGACGCTCCGAGAGCATCAGATCACGGCATTCGCCGGGGCCGGAAATCGACCACCTGCAGGACGCGCTTACCTCACCCCCCCTATGCCCCGGCGCCTGCCGCCAGACGAAACGTATTGCACGATTCTTGCATCGACGTCGCGGCACGAGAGCGCAGATCGTTCGAGTGCGGCGCCCGGGAGTCGCTGCGGCGAATCTCGGGTCGACTGGACTGGAAGGCGCGAGGTGGGAATGCAAGCCGATGACTTTAAAGAGCGACTTAAAGGCCGGTTCGCAAGCTACGGCAGCATCTCGGCGGCGCTCGCGTGGCTCGAGGAGAATCGTGAGCGAGTCAATGTCCTGTTCGAGAGCAAGGCGCTTCGCGACTTCGTTTTCGAGCCGATCCGTGGCGTGTTCGAACTTCGGACGTCAGATACCGCGGGCGCAATCCGACAAACAATCACCAAGGTTGCGGTAGCGAACGCGGTGCTCGCAGGCTTGCCGGGGAAGCTGGGAATCGGCGTCCTGATTTCGCTGGCGCTCGAGGCCTGGATGGCGTGGGAGATCGCGTCGCGCGTGGGCATCAAGGTCGAGTCCTACACCGACCTTGCGAAGTACTTTGGCTTGCTGTCCGCGACAGCCGGAATCATCCTGATCGGTTTCAA
Organism: Pseudomonadota bacterium; assembly: GCA_023430685.1. GTDB lineage: Bacteria > Pseudomonadota > Gammaproteobacteria > Xanthomonadales > Rhodanobacteraceae > Dokdonella_A. The sequence goes on from JAEYZH010000079.1 coordinate 25,395, forward strand.
GGAGCTGCTCAGTCTGGCGTTCTCGATGTTCTCGGTGATTCCCTGGATCAACCCGCTCATCGCCGCCGAGCTTGCCGTCACGAACCTCGTAGGGGTGATGTTCTGGGTAGCGTTCGAGGAAGCCAAGACCGGCGGCACATTCAAGATACCGTTTCGCGCGGCCACGCGCCTGTGGAGCGAGACCAGAGGTTTGCTGACCTTCCAGTGGTCGATTCTGAAGAATGGCCTGAACCCCGCCAACCTCAAGACCATGAGCGGGCGTCTTGGGGCATGGCTGTCCGGGGACGTGCTGATCAACAAGCCACATCTGCGTGGCGAGGTTGCAGTCGCCGCGATGATGGCCACACTTCTTGCCAAGGATGCCACGCGATTGTCAGGACCCTTGGGTCAAGAATTCCTTCAATCCATCCGTGACCGCTTTCCCCAGCTAGCCAACGCGTCACTGGGCGAAATGTCCGAGCACATGCGGGGCTTCGACGCCGATCAGATGGCGGGCGTCATCAGCAGCGTTAAGGGGAAGCTCTTCGAGCGCATGGTCATCTTGGCCGAGAACAGCGACGGCGACGGGTGGACCGCGGTTCTGCATGAGGATCAGAGCTATCCGGGTACTGACATGATCCTCACGAGCGATTCGGGCGAAGTGATCGAGGTGTCGCTGAAGGCTACCGGTTCGCCCTACTACATCGAAGAAGCGTTGCGGCGATACCCGGACGTTCCGATCCTGTCTACGGACGAAGTCGCGACCCTCATGGATAACCCATCGGTTACCGCAGCCGGCATCGCACTGGACGACGTCGATTACATAACGCAAGAAAACTTCGACCAGTTGCTGGATCAACTCGGCGCTCTCGATGTGGCGTTGGGAGCGGCAGCCGGTACTGCAGCGAGTGCAACCCTTTCACTGTGGCCGTTCGTGGTTGCGTACATGCGCAAGCGGATAACGATGGACCAGCTCCAGGCCGCCTGCATTCGTGTCTCCGGAGGCGCGGGCCGTGCGCTGGCCTCAAGGGTGGGCTACGCCGTGGTGCTCGGCCCGATCTTTGCGTGGTACTTGTTGGCCCGCGGTGCGTTCAAGATCACGGATCTTGCGGTCCCGCGGGCTCGCATCGTCTGGAAGGCGTCAAGCACTTCGTCGTCAGTTTCCACCAACTGAGTGCAGAGAGGAGAAGATGGATGTCGGCGGATCTTAGGAATGATAGCGGTCTTGTAGAAGCCTGCCAGTCCGCGATCGAGCAACACAGACGGCAATATCATTTCGATGATTGGCTGCGAATCCTCTCGGCGTGGCTTACGCGAGTGGCGTCGGTGGATCGTGAAACCTTCGTTAGCTCCCAGTTCCAGCAGGAGTTGTGGGAAAGCGAAGCGATTTCTGCCACGGGACAAGGGCACATCGATGTCTCAAGGGTAGTCGGTAGCAAGGCGATTGCCGAGCGCCTCTGGGAGTTGAAACAGTCGCCAGTTCCGAAGGATCCCGAGGCTCTCAGCGAGTGGCTCGGGAATGCCTGGGATCAGGTGGGCGCGATGGTGCAGCTTCTGACCGATCGCCGGCCACGGCTCAAGATGTACCGAGTTTTCGCATCGATCTGGCCAGCGTTTTTTACGACAGTGGCGCACTATCACAAGCTCCTGCGGCTCGGTCGTGCGATGGGGCTGAGTCGTGGCATCGAGCACCCCACCGAACTACACCAACGCGTGCTGGCGCGCCTAGACGAAGTGGGCGCAATTTCCTCCAGCCCGGAGGAGCGAATGACGCTGCCTTGGGTCCTGTTCGTCCACTTCGTCCAGGACAAGGGAAGCGATGCCACTGAAGTTCCAAGCGATGTGCCCGGCGACGTCAAGCTCAACCCGTTGCCCGCGGATCGTCGTCGCCGCGGTATGCTGGCTATCGCAGGACTCGTCCCGAGCCTGCTGGCAATGCTGGAGTTTGCTAAGGATGGGTGCAAACGCGCCGACTTTCTCGAGCACATCCGGTCAGTCAATCCAAAGCTCGCGCCTTCCTCGCTGGCGACCAATCTCAATGCGCTGATCGCCGAATGGGGTGTGCTGCGGACCGTTGGCGATGATCTTCAGTTGACGCCACGTGGTGAAGCGCTGCTGGAGTCGGGCGAACCGGAGGAGGTTTCGGACTGGCTGCTCACCCGCATCCTCGGTTTCGACAATCTGTTGTACATGCTTCGCGAGCGTGCGCTGCCCCAAAAACAGGTGGTCGCCAATTTGCAGCACGTCAATCCCGGCTGGACCAGCGATTTCGCCCCGACCGTCCTGATCAACTGGGCCAAGGGGATGGAATTGGCGGAGGCAGATTCCGACAAGACCATACGCCTGACCGAGCGTGGACAGGATTGGGCCTCGCGCATCCATTGGACGCCTGGGGTGTTGGCGCCAATCAGCAAGCCCGAAGTCGCATCGGTGGGTGGAACCGCCGCAAAGACTAGCGACGACTTGTGGTCGCAACTGCCATCGCTGGCGTCGATCAATGCCGCATTCCCACCCGACATCGCCTTTGGCCCGCAGCTGGTGGCCAGGTTGCATGCTGGGTTATGGAACCGGAGCCACCCCCGCCGTCATTTCGCGGTGCTGACGGGCCTCAGCGGCGCCGGCAAGACGTTGCTGGCGATGTGTTACGCCAAGGGCCTTTGGGCCGGCCAGGCAGGACAGGATGGCTGGTACGTAGTTCCCGTCCAGCCTGGCTGGCACGACCCGAGCAGCCTGCTGGGTTACGTCAATCCAATCGACAACGAGGTCTACGTCCGCACCGGCTTCCTCGATTTCATATTGCGTGCCCATGCCGATCCTGACCGGCCGTACACGGTGCTACTGGACGAGATGAATCTTTCGCATCCCGAGCAGTATCTCGCACCGCTGCTGTCGGCGATGGAGACTGGTGGCGACATCGAGCTGCACGCCCTGGGAGATGAGGTAGGTGACGTGCCAGCCAGGATCCCGTATCCGGAGAACCTGATCCTCATTGGCACCGTCAACATGGACGAGACCACCCACGGGCTCAGCGACAAGATCCTCGACCGCGCGTCGGTGATTGAATTCTGGGACATCGACGTCGACGGGTTCCCGGGCTGGAAGAAAACCGGGCTCGACCCCACGAGCGTTGGCTTGGTCAGGGAACTGCTCGGCACTCTACTGAAGACGCTGCGCCCCGTCCGCCTGCACTTTGGTTGGCGCACCATTGGCGACGTAATTGGTTACGTGGAGGCAGCGACGGGCGGCGGTGCGTTTGACGCCCACGCTGCGCTGGATCACGCCATCTATTCGAAAGTCCTCCCGAAGCTGCGTGGTGAAGACACGCCAAGGCTGCGGGCGGCGTTCGATGAGGTGGAAAGTGTCTTGCGTGCCCGCAATCTGACTGAGTCGGCCAACAAGGTCGCGGAACTGGCGACGGACCTGCGTAGTTTGGGTAGTGCGCGCTTCTGGCGCTGATTCATGGCCTACCTGCGATGCATAGACCAAGCGGACGCCATTCTCGAGCTTCATCCGGGAACGATTACAGCAGGATTTCGCGAACTGGGGGTCTACCACTTTTTCGCGCCGATCGATGGAGTCGCCCTGTACATCGATGAAGCGCCCGTCGAGCCTGTGCGGGTTGACGGAGCTGAAGGGTGGCGGTGGCAGCCAGGGTTCTATGCCGGTCAGGTACTGGCGGAGTTGGTAGATGGCATAGGGCAGCGAATCGCTGAGTACTGGCTCGACGTCGGACCTGACCAGAGCAAGCTCGGCGCCGACGTCTTCATCCAGATGCTGGACGATCTATATGCCTTCGACCCGGAATTGCTATTGGGAGCAGAAGCTGCGCAAACCAGTATCGGCGTGGCTGGTGACGTGGCCTCGCCCCTGTTGGCATACGCGCGTCTGAGAGGGTACGGAGACGCCTTGCTGAGGGGTCTGAAGGCCGTGGCCAAACAGCCTCTGACGCGCCTCAGAGGCGAGCGTGCACTTGTTCCATTCTACCGGGTGCGCCGGCTCGATGCCGCCTCTGCGCGGAACCTGCTGCGTCGCCCAGATACGGCGGCACTCTTGCACGGAGAGGGCGCCTTGTCTGCCGGCGCTACGCCCCTATTCGATGTCGTGCACTCGATTGAGGACCTCGATAACCCGGCCAATCGCGCGATGGTCGCTGTCTTGTTGGCCGTTCGCCGGCGTTGCGTTCAGGTTTCCGATGCACTGCGGGACATGGCTGCACGGGAGGAGGAAGTAGGCACGCGCACGCCGCTGAAGCCGCGGCTAGCTCGCAAGCTGGAGGTGCTGAGCCGACTAGCTGAAGCGCTGGCCAAGTTGTCTCGGCTGGGTCCTTTCGTTTCGGTCAGTCGAGCAGAAATCACTGTAGCGGGGTTAAACGCCATCTCAGCGCACCCCGGCTACGCGCGCGCCTATCGCTTCGCATGGTCGATCTTGCGTCCTGGTGTGGCGGGTGATGCTCGCAACGAGCATCTATGGCTCAGTCCGACTTGGGAGATCTATGAACGCTGGTGCTTCACTCAGGTTGCGGCTTGTTTACGGAAGCGGTACAGCGGTCTCGTGTGGGAGACAAAGCACCCCGGTGACAGCAGCGACTGCATCCGGTTGGTAGGGAAGGGATCTGGCGCTCGCATCGAGGCGTCGCTACAGCGCAGCTTCCCTTCGGCTGGAGCCAACAAGAGTGGGTTCCAGAGCGTCTCATTGCAGTTGCAGCCTGACCTTCTGATCACAGTCGAGTCGGAGGGTGACCGGCGAATGCTCGTCCTCGATGCGAAGTACCGCACGAGCCGCCAGAACGTATTGGATGCGATGCGGTCAGCGCATCTCTACCAGGACGCCTTGCGATGGAACGGAGAGCGCGCTGTTTGTTCGCTGCTACTCGTGCCCAGGGGGGGCGCAGCTCCTTGGCTGGAAGACCCTGACTTTCATGTCGCGCATCGGGTTGGGGTACATGCGCTGGCCCCCGAAGCCACGACCAAGAGCCTGAATTCGCTCCTGGATAAATGGCTGCCGGATGCTTGCTAGATGTCGTAGCCACGCTATCTGCCTCGCCATCTTGGAGAGTGTGTCGCGCACGTCCAAAGGATCTGGGGTCCGATCCATTCCTGTGGCTCACTGGATACGAAGAAGACTGCGAGAAATTCTATTTGGTTGATGGTGGGCACCCCGAACACAGGTCGGCGCATCACTCAAGCGTGCACTCGCGGCACGCGACTGCGTACTCACCCCTCCGGCGGAAAATCCCCACCCGGGCACTGCAGCGATGGCGGGAAGATGTAGCGCTCGGCCGCGGCATCGATCGTCGCGTGGAACGGGATCTGTTCGGGTCCGGATTCGAGCGTGGAGTCAACGGTCGCGCGGATGCGGCCGTCCGAGAGGTCGCCGAACGCGATGCTCGCGCTGCCGATGAGGTCGATGATGTAGCTGCCGCCGATCGAGCCGAGGCGCGAGATCTGCACGAGGTCGCCGTCGCCTGCGGCGAAGTCGACGACGAGGTCGAAGCGCACGTACTCGAACTGGTCGCCTTCGAGCATCGAGACGATCGTGATTTGGCGGCGGCCGTCTTCCTGGTCCTGGTAGATCGCATGGTTGTTGCCGGGTGCGTCGATGTCGAAGTTCGCCGGGACGGTGCCGGTGAGCGTCTGGATGGTGCCGTCGCCGAGGCCTTGCGTGCTCGGCGGAAGGTCGCCGAGGTAGCGCACGGCCGCGTAGTCGCCGAGCACGCTGGTGTACTGCTGGAGGCCGCCGGCGCTGACACCGCAGGCCTCGATCAACACATAGCGCGTCTCGTGCGCGGGATGGACCGCGAGGCCGCCGATGCTCGCATCCGCGCGCGGCACGCGCACGCTCGCGCGGGCCTGCAGGCCCGGGTCGGCGGGCGTGAAGCGGAATGCGGAACCCGCGAACGCCATGTCGAACGGCGCGATGCCGGGTTCGGCGAGGCGTTCGATCCCGAACATCGTCGGTGCGGCGAGCGCGTCCTGCGGAACCACGAGTTCGGCGCCGCAGAGCCGCAGCGAACCGCCTTCGGGGCCGATCTCGCGCTGCACCGGCGCGCAGCCGTCGAAGCCGTCGAACATCACGATCGGGTCGACTTCGGCGTGGGCGGCAGCGGCCAGGGCCAGCGCAGTGATCGCGACGGCAGCGATGGCTTTGAGGCCAGGCGAGCGGGGAACGACGACGGGCGACAGGTCGGGCACGGCACTCTCCGGAATGGTTGGCACGAGCGGTTCGCTCGCACAGCAGGCCAGGCGGAGTGTCCGCGTCGCGCAGTGAGTTCCGCATTCGGCAGCGATGCGCCGGCGTTTCGCGTGTGATTCAGCGCTGATGCGTGGCGCGTGCGACCTATGCGAGGGCCCCGACGTGTTGCATCTGCATCGAGCGGACGGTGTCGATCGCCGAGCCCTTTTCCCGCTCCCGGCGCTTCGACGACGATCGCAACCGGGTCGCGTCGGGCCGCGAACGCCCGCATGTGCGTGGACCGCGACCGCTCGTGCGCGCGCGGGCGAGCCTGCGTCGCTGCGCTCAGCGCGGACTCGCGGCAGGCGCCATCCGAAGCACCGGATCGATCGTGATCGCCTCGCCGCCCGCCTCGCCGAACACCTGCACCTGCCCGTCCTGGATCATGCATTGCAGGCGCATGCCGCGTTCGGCGAGCGCGGCAAGCGCGTCGGTCGCCGCGGAGACGTCGATGACGCTGAGGTTCTTCACGCGCGCGAGCGCGGACGCGTTCTTTTCCCACCAGGTGTCCGCGGCGCGGCCGCCGTAGGTGACGACGACGACTTCGCGCGCGCGTCCGCTCGCCTTGCGGATGCGGGCTTCGTCGGGTTGGCCGAGCTCGATCCATTGCTCGATGTCGCCGCCGTAGTCGCGGCGCCAGAGGTCGGGTTCGTCCTCGGTGGAGAGGCCGCGTCCGAACTCGAGCCGCTCGTCCGCGTGCAGCACGAACGCGAGCAGGCGCACCATCAGGCGTTCTTCGGTCTCGGACGGATGGCGCGCGAGCGTGAGCGCATGCGTGGCGTAGTAGTGGCGGTCCATGTCGCTGACCTGCACTTCGGCCTTGTAGATCGTCGCGTTCGGCGCCATCGGGCTTCCACGTCTGCAAACCGCCGATTCTAGCGGCAGGCGTGGAAGCCGGGTCTCAGGGGCAAGCGCGTGCCGGTCGCGCAGCCGCGCTCAGGCGTCGCCCATTCCCGCGGCGGGCTCCTTCGCCGCGCCCGCGCGCACCTTGTCCTCGATGCGCTGGCCGACGGTCGCGTCGATGCTTTTCCAGTACGCGAACGCGCGTTCGAGCACGGGGCTGCGCACGCCGCCGAGCAGGCTGCCGGCGACCTGTTCGACGAGGGCATCGCGTTCCGCATCGCCGAACACCTCGCGCACGAGGATGCCGGGCTGGGTGAAGTCGTCGTCCTCGGCGTGCAGCGTGTACGCGCTGCGGACCATGTCGCCGTCGGCTTCCCAGCCATCCTCGGCCGCACCGCTCGCATCGGACCACGGACGCCCGCCGCTGTTGGTCGCGTGCACGGGCGCGGCGCCGCTGTGGTGGTAGGCCATCTGGCCATCGAACAGGTAGCTGTCGACCCGCACCTTCGGCTGGTTCACGGGCAACTGGTGGAAGTTCGTGCCGATGCGGTTGCGTTGCGCATCGTTGTACGCGAACGCGCGGCCGAGCAGCATCTTGTCGGGCGAAAGCCCGATGCCGGGCACCGTGTTGCCGGGCGAGAACGCGGCCTGTTCGATCTGCGCGAAGAAGTTCTCGGGATTGCGGTCCAAGGTCATCGTGCCGACGCGGATCAACGGATAGTCCTTGTGCGACCACGTCTTGGTCAGGTCGAACGGATTGAAGCGGTAGGCCTTCGCCTCCGCGTAGGGCATCACCTGCACCGACAGCACCCACTTCGGATGCTCGCCGCGCGCGATCGCCTCGAACAGGTCGCGGCGATGGAAATCGGCGTCGCTGCCGGCCATCCGCGCGGCCTCGGCATTGCTGAAGAAGCGCATGCCCTGCTGCGTGTGGAAGTGGTACTTGACCCAGAACTTCGCGCCGGCCGCGTTGATCCACATGTAGGTGTGCGAGCCGTAGCCGTTCATGTGGCGCCAGGTGCGCGGCAGTCCGCGCACGCCCATGAGGTAGGTGACCTGGTGCGCGCTCTCGGGGTTGTTCGTCCAGAAGTCCCACTGCATGTGGTTGTCGCGAAGGCCCGAGTCGGGCAGCCGCTTCTGGCTGCGGATGAAGTGCGGGAACTTCATCGGATCGCGCACGAAGAACACCGGCGTGTTGTTGCCGACGAGGTCGTAGTTGCCTTCGCTGGTGTAGAACTTCAGCGAGAACCCGCGCACGTCGCGCCAGGTGTCTGGGCTGCCCTGTTCGCCCGCGACGGTCGAGAAGCGCAGCAGCAGGTCGGTCATTGCGCCGGGCTGGAACAACGCGGCCTTCGTGTAGCGCGACACGTCCTCGGTGGTCTCGAACACGCCGAATGCCCCCGAGCCCTTCGCGTGCGGCTGGCGCTCGGGCACCTTCTCGCGGTTGAAGTGCGCCATCTGCTCGAGGAAGTGCACGTCGTGCAACAGCAGCGGGCCGTCGGGGCCGATGCTCAGCGTGTTGCGGTCGCTCGCCGCGGGCGCGCCGGCGCCGGTGGTGGAGCCCGAACGACGATCGCGGGGAGTATCGGCCATGGCTGCGTACCTCGTTGGGGGGACCGCGAGCGGTGGCGTCGCGATCCGGTGGAAGGCGTCAGGGATGCCGAGCCAGTCTGCGCCGCGGCAACCCTCCTCGCAAGGCGCGACGCCGTGCGGCCCGGCCGCGGGGCGATCTCTCCGGCCTCCGCGCTGCGTGCAGGACGCCTGGCGTTCGGGTGCGGTTCGGGTGTCGGGCGCCAGAGTCAGCCCACATGACGCCCCTCGGGCGTCGGCGGCCGCGCGCGGGCGACGCGCCGGTCACGCCCGATCCTCGATCGCCCGAAGGAGTCGACCGATGATCCGTCCGAAATCCCTCGCGGCTGCCGTCGCGCTCGTGCTGTCGTGTGGCGCGGGCTTCTCCATCGCGGCCGCCCCGCCCTCCGCACCCGCGGCGAGCGATCCTGCGGCGACATTCGAGATCACGCGGATGCACCAGTTCAGCTCGCCCTGGGCGATGACTTTCCTGCCGGACGGTCGCCTGCTCGTGACCGAGATGGCCGGCACGCTGCACGTGTTCGATCCGGCGACGAAGAAGATCGGTGAGGTCGGCGGCGTGCCGAGGCTCTCGCATGTCGCCCAGGGCGGACTCGGCGACGTCGTGCTGCATCCCGGGTATGCCGACAACCACCTCGTCTACATCAGCTTCGTCGAACCCGGCGAAGGCCGGCTCGGCGCCGCGGTCGCGCGCGCGAAGCTCATGCTCGACGCGCAGGGCGGCGGAAAGCTCGCGGACCTCTCGGTGATCTGGCGCCAGCAGCCGAAGAAGAGTGGTGATGGCCACTTCGGCTATCGCATCGCGTTCGATCGCGACGGCAAGCTCTGGATCAGTTCGAGCGAGCGCAAGGAGTTCGATCCGGCGCAGGCGATGGACACGAACCTCGGCAAGATCGTGCGGCTCAACGACGACGGCAGCATGCCGCCGGACAATCCATTCGCCGAGCAGGGCGGCGTCGCCGCGCAGATCTGGTCGCTCGGCCACCGCAACGTGCTCGGCATCGCGTTCGATGCGAAGGGCCAGCTCTGGGCGCAGGAGATGGGCCCGATGGGCGGCGACGAGCTCAACCTGATCGAGCGCGGTGCCAACTACGGTTACCCGATCGTGTCCAATGGCGACCACTACGACGGCAGCGTGATCCCCGACCACGACACGCGCCCGGAATTCCGCGCACCGGTCATCACCTGGAATCCCGTGATCTCGCCGGCGGGCCTCATGTTCTACGACGGCGCGCTGTTCCCGGACTGGAACGGCGACGCGTTCGTCGGCGGACTCTCGTCGATGTCGCTCGTGCGCATCGAGTTCGACGGCAAGGGTGGCGCACGCGAAGCGCAGCGCTTCGACATGAAGCACCGCATCCGCGAGGTCGAGCAGGGGCCTGACGGCGCGATCTGGCTGCTCGAAGATGGCACGCGCAAGGGAGACGGCTGGCTCGTCAAGCTCATGCCGAAGCGCTAGCGGCGTAGCTCGCCCAAGGCAAGCGGATGCAACTTTTCCGTTCGCGCTGAGCGCAGCGGCCGCAGGCCGCGAAGTCGAAGCGCACGCGCATCGAAGTTCCGGTGCAGGCTGGCCCTTCGACTCCGGCCTTCGGCCTGCGCTCAGGGCGAACGGCAGACGGAAGATTCCGTTCACGCCGAGCGCAGCGGCCGCAGGCCGCGAAGTCGAAGCGCCGGCGGAACGCGCACGCGTCGCGCTGCTACGGCCCTGCGGTATGCTCCCGGTGCGTGTCGGTCCGCAGCATCGGACCGCGCATGCATCCGGTCCTCAACCCGTGCACCGCATGCCGCCGCATTTACGTCACATCGCTCACGCGTTCACGCTGTTGCTGCTGCTGTTGCCTGCGTTCGCGACGGCCGCCGATTGCGAGGGCATGCTCGCGCTCGCCGGCGAACTCGCGGCCGCGCGCGATTCCGACCCCGCCGCCGCGGTCGAGCGCGGCAACGCCGCGCTGCCGCAGGCCGAGGCGCTCGAGCCTCCGTGTGCTGGCGGCGTCGCGATGCTGCTGGGCGGCATCGCGACCAACCTGCAGGTGCTCGGGCGCAGCGGCGAGGCGGTCGATCATTTCAAGCGCGCGATCGCGGCGCTCGGCACCGGCGGGACGCCGAGCCAGGTCGCGTTCCTGCATCGCGGCATCGGCGTCGCGCTGGTCGAGCTCGAGTCGTTTGAACCCGCGCTCGAGCACTACCTCACCGCGCTCGGCGTGAGCGACGCGGCCGGCGAGCGCATCGAGTCGGCGAAGACCGCGGGCAACATCGGCATCCTCTACACGAGCCTCGGCGAGTTCGAGAAGGCGCGCGCGTACCACCAGCGTTCGCTCGCGGCGTTCGAGGCGGCCGGTTTCAAGCCCGGCATCGCGGGCGCGCACGTCAATCTCGGCGCGGTCGCCGCGAAGTTCGGCCAGCAGGCGCTCGGCGCGGGCGACGCGCGCACGGCCGAGGCCGAGCATCGCGCGCTGAAGGACCACAACGAGCGCGCCGAGGCGTTGTTCGCCGAGCTCGGCAACCAGCGCGGGGTCGCCTACGCGGCGAGCAACATCGGCCTTGCGTACGACCGTCTCGGCCAGCCCGCGCAGGCGTTGGCCGAACACCAGCGCTCGCTCGCGCTCCGGCGCGAAGTCGGCGATGCGTACGGCATCATCAACTCGCTGCTGAGCATGACCGCGACCTTGCGCGCGCTCGACCGCCGCGCCGAGGCGCAGGCGGCGCTCGATGAAGCGGCGACGCGCGTGCCGGTCGAGGCGTTGAACCTGCGCAAGCTGATCGCCGAACAGCGCGTGTTGCTCGCCGAGGACCGCAGCGACTACCGCGCCGCGCTGGCGGCCGAGCGCGAGGTATCGAACATCGGGATGCAGATCGCGGGGCAGGACCAGGCCGACCGCATCGCCGCGCTGCAGGATCGCTTCGATGCGGACCAGGCCGCGCGACAGATCGAGCTGTTGCAACGCGAGTCCCGCATCGGCGAGCTCCAGCTCCAGCGCCAGCAACTCGTGACGCGCCTCAGCGTGCTGATCGCGGGACTCGCGCTGGTGCTGATCCTGCTGCTCGCGAGCCGCGTGCGCGTCGGCGCGCGCACTGCGCGCAAGCTCGCGCTCGCCGCACGCACCGACCACCTGACCGGCCTCTGGAACCGCCGCCACCTGATCGAGGTGATGGAAGCGGAGGTCGCGCGGCTCGAGCGCGGTGGCCAGCCGTTCTCCCTGCTGATGGCCGACCTCGACGACTTCAAGCAGATCAACGACGAACACGGCCACGAAATCGGCGATGCGGTGCTGTGCGAAGTCGCGCGCCGCCTGCGCGACTCGGTGCGCCGACAGGACACGGTCGCGCGCTGGGGCGGCGAGGAGTTCCTCGTGCTGTTGCCGGACACCGGCGAAGCCGGCGCGCATGCACTCGCCAACGCCTTGAGGGAGCGCATCGCACGCGAGCCGATTGCGTTCAACCGCCATGCCGATCCGTTGCAGGTCAGCCTCACGATCGGCTTCAGCCTCTGCGCGGCGGGCACCGCGCTCGATGACTGCATCCGCGCGGCCGATGCCGCGCTCTATCGCGGCAAACGCAGCGGCAAGAACCGCACCGTCGCGCAGCATGCGCAGGCGAGCGAGCCCCCGTCGATCGCATCGCCCTGACGCCTCGACTGCATTCGCGCCGCGCGGCCCGGTTTGTGCGCATGCGCGCATTCGCCTATGGTCATGGGTGTCCCCGCCACGAACCGTCGCCATGCGCACACGCCTGCTGCTGATTCCCCTGTTGCTCGGCCACGGCGCCGCGAGCGCCGATGAAGGCATGTGGTTGCCCTCGCAGCTGCCGGCGATCTCGGCGCGGCTCGAGGCGGCCGGCTTCAAGGGTGACCCGTCCGCGCTCGCGGACCTTGCGAAGCCGCCGATGAACGCGGTCGTCAAGGTCGGCGGCGCAACCGGCGCGTTCGTTTCGGATGCGGGTCTCGTGCTGACCAACCACCACGTCGCATTCGGCGTGATCCAGTACAACTCGCGCCCCGATCGCGATCTCATCGCGGACGGCTTCATCGCACGCGAGCGCACGGACGAACTGCCGGCCAATCCGGATTTCCGGGTGCTGGTCACGACCGCGTCCGACGATGTGACCGAGCGCGTGCTCGCGGATGCGCGCGGCAAGCGCGGACGCGCCTACCACGACGCGGTCGATCGCGCGGGCAAGCGACTCGTGGCCGAGTGCGAACGCGAAGTCGGCTATCGCTGCAGCCTCGCGAACCTCGACTACGGCAGCCGGTTCCACCTCGTGCGCCAGCTCGAACTGCGCGACATCCGGCTTGTATACGCGCCGCCCGATGCGATCGGCAGCTACGGCGACGAGATCGACAACTTCATGTGGCCGCGCCACAGCGGCGACTTCACGTTGCTGCGCGCGTATGTCGGTGCCGACGGCCGCCCGGCCGGTTATTCCGCGAACAACGTGCCCTACCAGCCGCCGGCGCACCTCGAGCCGTCGCTGACGCCGGTCGCCGAGGGCGACTTCGCGATGCTCGCGGGTTACCCGGGCACCACGTTCCGCCATCGCATGGCGTCCGAATTCGCGAACCAGGTCGAGTGGCAGCTGCCTTCGCGCGTCGAGCTCTACACCGGACTGATCGGAGCGATCGAGCGCGCGACTGGGCAAGACGATGCGGCAAGGGTGCTCTACGCCGCGCAGCTCAACGGCCAGAAGAACACGCTCAAGCGCGCGCGTGGCGAACTCGAGGGCCTCCAGCGCAGCGACGCGGTGCGCGTGCGCGCCGAGGACGAAACCGCGATGCTGGCCTGGCTCGCGCGGCAGCCGGATGCGAAGGCGCAGCGCGCGGACATCGATGCGATACGCGCCGTGCTCGACGAGGCACGCGCGACGCGCGAGCGCGACCAGGTGTTCGCGCAGATCCAGAACCAGGCGCAGCTGCTCAAGGCCGCGATCACGCTGCAACGCTGGGCGCACGAGCGGCGCAAGCCGGATGTCGAGCGCGAATCGGGCTGGCAGGAGCGTGATGCGCTGCTGCGCGAGGGCCAGTTGCGCCAGGTGCAGCGGCGTTACGCGCCTGCGGTCGAGCAGGCTCTGTTGGTCGAACTGCTGCGGCGCCATCACGCGCTGCCGGGCGACCAGCGCATCGCCGAAGTCGACGCGGTGTTCGGCACGGATGCGGCACAGGTACCCGCGCGCCTCGCGGCGCTCTATGGCGCGACCACGCTCGGCGACGAGAACGCGCGCATGCGCCTGTTCGGCGCGGCCCCGGACGAGGTCGCGCAATCGGAGGATCCGCTGCTGCACGCGGCCGCGACGCTGCAACCGGCGATCCTGCGCCTCGAGGACATCGACAAGCAGCGCGACGGCGAACTGCTGCGCCTGCGGCCGTCGTACATGCGCGCGCTCGCGGCGTATCGCGCCTCCGAAGGTCGCAGCATGTATCCGGACGCGAACTCGACGCTGCGCGTGAGCTACGGCAAGGTCGCCGCGTTGTCCCCGCGCGATGCGGTCCGCTTCGCGCCCGTCAGCAGCGTGCGCGGCATCGTCGAGAAGCACACCGGCGCCGCGCCGTTCGCCGCGCCGCGCCCGCTGCTCGATGCGATCGCCAAAGGCGACTTCGGCAGCACCGCCGATCCGACGCTCGGCACCCAGAGCGTCGATTTCCTGACCAACCTCGACACCACCGGCGGCAACTCCGGCTCGCCCGTGCTCGATGCGCAGGGCCGGCTGATCGGCCTCAACTTCGACAGCAACTGGGAATCGGTGAGTGCGAGCTGGATGTACGACCCGCGCTACAAGCGCGCGATCCACGTCGACCTGCGCTACATCCGCTGGCTGCTCGCGAAGGTGTATCCCGCCCCGCATCTGCTGCGCGAGATGGGGCTGCCGGCCGAATAGGACCACCCCGCGATCGCGCACAGGGTGCGCTCCTGCGCGCGAACGCGTCACCCATCCAATTCGCTGGCGATCCCGCTCGTCGCGAGCGCGGCCAGCATCTTGCGCGCGTCGAACGCCTGCCCCGGTGCAAGCGCGCCGCGCGCGCGCACGCGACCATCGAGGATCCGCTCCATCGCCTCCACCGCGAGCGGCGCGCTGACCGCGTAGATGTCACGCCCGCTCGCACGCGCGCGGCGGCGACGGCCATTCGCGAGGACTTCTACCTCGACGATGAACCGCTGGTCCGATCGCCCTTCCGCATCCGTCGCGCGCGGCGTCGGCGTCGCGGGATCGCGCAGGTCGACGAGCGGCGCGAGGTTCATCCACGAATGCAGCTCCGCGCATTCCAGGTGGCGCGAGAGCGTGATCGTCTCGGCCAGCGGCAGTGCCACGACGTCGACCTCTCCGATCGGCGGCGGGAATGCCCAGCGCCGCGTCGGTGCGGGATCGGCGACGTATTGCCGTTCGCCGCCCCTGATGATCCAGCGCCGGTAGTGGTTGCGTTCGCCGGTGAGGCGCGTGCCGGTGGTCGGATGCCAGCGATCGAGTGCGACCGCGACATCGATCGCATCGACGCGGGTCTCGCCCTCGTCCAGCAGCGCGGTCGCGAGCAGGTCCGCGAGCCCGCCGTAGAACGCGATCGACGGCATCGCGACGAGCCCGGCCGCACGCAACTCCGCGTCGCGCGCATGCGTCGCATCGGTCGCGCGCTGCTCCGCGGCGACATCGAGGTAGTGGATGCGTGCGCGCAGCGCGGCGTCGAGCAGCGGCGCACCGGTATCGAGGAACGGTCCCGCGCAATGGACCAGTGCGCGTGTTCCCGCGAGCGCGCGGTCGAGCGCGGCCGGATCGTCGATCGTCGCGACGCGCGTCTCGAGGCCCGGGAACGCCTGCGCGAGCGCCACGAGCGCATTCGCATCACGCCCGCTCGCGACCGGCGTCCAGCCGCGCCGGAACAACTCCGCGACGACGAAGCGCCCCGTGTGGCCGTACGCGCCATACACCGCGATCCTGCGCTCGCCGTTCATCGGCCCACCCCGCCGCCGCCGAATCGCACGCGCCGCATGCGCATGCGATTCGGCATGCCGCCGGCGATCCGCTGCGCATGCGCCGCGAACAGCCGCGCGCGCCTCATGCGGAGGCCTTCGCTTCGCGCAGGGCCTGCGCGCATTCCTCGCAGCACACCTCGACGGTGCGTCCGCCGATCTCGACCGTGATCGCGTTGCCGTCGAGCTCGCAATCGCAGGCCGCACAGGTCTTCTCGTTCATCGCTGCTCTCCACTGTCGCCCGCCAACCGGGCAGGGAGATGAGGCCAGCGTGCGCCGACTGGCGCTGTCGAAATCTTTAGCGCTCGTGTCGGTACCCCGCGCCGCGGAAGTCCCGTAGGGTGGGTCGCAGCCCCGAAAGGGGCGAGCCCCACCATCGCGATCCATGTGCAGGTCGCGGTCCGTACGCGCGAGCCCATCACCCTCGATCCCGCGCTTTCAGGCCCGCGCCTTTCCGGCGGGAAGCGCCGCACGCCGGAACGCGGTCGGCGTGCGCCCGTAGGTCTGCCGGAACGCCGCCGCGAAATGGCTGTGGCTCGAGAACCCGAGATCCTGCGCGAGCGCCGACACGTCCTCGCAACCGGGGATAAGGTCCAGCGCACGCGCGAGCCGCAGCCGCATCTGGTAGCGGTAAAGCGGCAACCCTTCGACCGCGCGGAAGGCCTGCGTCAAGTACACCGCCGAGCCGCCGATCTCGGCGGCGATGCCCGCGAGGCTCCAGCGCCGAGCCGGATCGCTCGCGAGCAGCAGCTTCGCGCGGTCGACGAGGCGCCGCGCCGCATGCGTCGCGCCCGCCGCGTGCGTCGTGCGTGGACCGAGGCTGCGGCTCGCAAGCGTCAACGCAAGGCTCTCCGCCTCGAGCGGTTCGACCGCGCCGCTGCGCAGTCCGTGGCGCAGCAGCGCGACGAGCGCCTGTGCGCGCGGGTCGATGCGCAGCGATTGCCCGCGGAACGCAACCCCGCCACCCTCGCGCAACAGCGCGCGCGGCGCGAGTTCATGCAGCAACGCCTGCGACAGCTGCAAGACCAGGCTCGCATCGCCACCGGTCGCCGGATGGCTGACCTGGTAGCCCTCGCCCGCGTTGAACAGCAGCACGTGGTTCGCGTCCGCGACCGACTGCGTGCTGCCGACGTGCCGCAGGTACAGCCCGCGGTACGGAAACACCAGGTGCGTCGCAGACGCGCATTCCTCCGCGCTGCGGTGGCGGCACTCGCCGCTGCACAACACGTCCTTCACCGCGACGGTGCGGCTGTCGAACAGGCGGTCGACCTTGAAGTCGGTCATCGAACGCAGCGGTTGGAGAGACGATGCAGCTTAGCAGCGCGCCTGTCCGCGCGAGCGCGTGTCGTTCGTTGTAGGAGCCCACCCTGTGGGCGATCCGCGCAGGGAACCGGTTGCGCGCCGTTGTGGAACACCCGCGATCACGCACAGGGTGCGCTCCTACACGGAGGCGGCTTCGATCCGGTGCAGCGCGTCGGCGATGCCCGCCGGCGAGTCGACCGCGACCACGCGTGGGTGCCCGCGTTCGACGTTGTGCTCGAGTTCGTGCACCCACGTCACGTGGTAGGGCATGTGGATGCCCCAGCCGCCGAGCGCGATGACGGGTTCGATGTCCGAGCGCATCGAGTTGCCGATCATCGCGAACTTCGCCGCGTCGACGCCGAACTCGGCGAGCACGCGCGCGTAGCTGCGCGTGTTCTTCTCCGACACGATCTCGATGCGCTGGAACAGGTCGCCGAGCCCGCTGCGCGCGACCTTGCTTTCCTGGTGGAACAGGTCGCCCTTGGTGATCAGCACGACGCGATGGCGCGCGGCGACGGATTCGACGGCTGCACGGATGTCGGGCAGCAGTTCGACCGGGTGCTGCAGGATGTCCTTGCCGAGCGTGACGATGCGATGGATGCCCGCCGCATCGATGCGGCCGCCGCTGAGTTCGATCGCGGCCTCGACCATCGACAGCGCCATGCCCTTGGCGCCGTAGCCGAAGATCGCGAGGTTGCGCCGTTCGACCTCGTGCAGGCGCGTGCGCGCATCGGCATCGGCGAGGTCGATCCAGTGGCCGAGGAGGCGCTCGAACTCGGCGCCCGCGTGCTGGTAGTAGCCCTCGCTGTGCCAGAGCGTGTCGTCGCCGTCGAAGCCGACCAGTTCGATCATCGGGGTGTCCGCAGCACGTGGCCGGTGGATGGAGCCGGCGGGGATGCGGAGTGTAGCGGCGAGGAAGGCGTGGGTGGCGTCGCGCGCGCAAGAAGCTCGGGGCTGGCGCGCTCCGACAACCGCCTCCGTGCCGATGCTCCGGGACGCGCGCGCGGCGAAAGCCCCTTCCACGGGCTTCACGGCGCCCGGACGCGTGCTAGTCGAGCACGCCGCAGCGCAGGCGTTCGCGGCGCGCTTCGCGCAGGTCCTCGACGATGCCGAACGGATCCATGCCCATCGTGTACGTGCCGACGATCGAACTCGCGTTGATCGAGGCGGCGTGTACGCCGTTGTCCTGGTCCGCATGGACCTCGGCCATGTCCGTCACCCACACCATCACCTGCGAATCGCGCGTCGCGCGGGAGATGCGACTCGCGAGGACTTCGAGGTCACCGCGCAGCGAACCGATCGACTTGCTCTTCATGCATGCACTCCGGTTGGCAAAAGGAGGCGGCAGGTCATCCAGTGGCCTGCCGTCCTCGTCCATTCGGTACCAGTGCCGGTTGCGCGGCAGCGCCGCCGGATCACGTTTCCCCTTGCGGAATCCGTCCCGCGGATCGGTAGAAGCAAGCTCCGGGCCAAGCCCGGAAAGCGCGTGCTGGCGCGCATCCGGCGCGGTCGACGGCCGCCGGGGG
Organism: Pseudomonadota bacterium; assembly: GCA_023430685.1. GTDB lineage: Bacteria > Pseudomonadota > Gammaproteobacteria > Xanthomonadales > Rhodanobacteraceae > Dokdonella_A. The sequence continues at coordinate 43,820 of JAEYZH010000079.1, forward strand.
CGGAAACGCTTTCCGCCCGGTGGAAACGCTTACACGCTTTCCTGCGTGCGGCAGCACGCGAACCCGCGTCAGGGCGCGCTTTCCCGCGACGGCACGGTTGCTGCAGGGAACCCTGTGCACCGCACTCAAGGAGCTCCATCATGCAAGCCGACTGGACGAAGACCGCAACCGCATTGCCGCCCGAAGGAACCCTCGTCGAGTTCCTGCTCGATGCGCGGAACTGCCCGATGCGCGGGATCTATGCGATCGGCCGTTTCGAGTCGCGCTGGAACGACTACCCGCCGCCGAGCGTGAGCCGCTGGCGTTCGCTCGGCGCGGAGCCCGTGCGCACGAACGCCAGTGCCACGCGCGTCCACCAACTGCGTCGCAGGGCAGCCGAAGCCGCGGGTTTCGGTGCGTTCGCCGTCGGCGCCGCCTGAGCCGCAATGAGCGTGAGCGTGCCAGGGCAGGCGCGGCGTGAGCCGGACGAAGGGTTGACGCCTGCTGGCGAGGCCTGTATTCGAATCGACCCCTCTCGGGAACATCCGCGTGAACTGGCCACCGACATGACGCGAAGCCCGAGCAACGATCCGCCCGATGACGAGGGTCCCGACGAAGACACGGTCAAGGCGATCGTCGACGCGAGCGAGGCGCGCGTGTTCCGCATCGACCCCTCGATGCGCATGACCTGGGCGAATCGCGCCGCGCGTGAACGCCACGGCCTCGGCCAGCGCACCACCGCGACGCTCGCGGAAGTGTTCGACGCACCCAAGCGCGCCGCGTTGCTGCGTCCCCTGCGCCGCGCGCTCGCGGGCAGCCGTGAATCGATCGAATGGCGCTCGGTCGACGAGCAGGACCGACCATGCTGGACGCTCGCGACGATCACGCCCGAACTCGACGCGGACGGGCGCGTCCGCAGTTGCGTGGTCGTCTGCGTGGACGCGACCGAGCAGCACCGCCTCAGCGACGCGCGCCAGCGCGGCGATGCGCAGAAGCGCAGCGTGCTCGAGAACCTGCCCGATCTCGTGTGGACCATGCGCGCCGACGGTAGCCCGGACTGGTTCAACCACCGCTGGAGCGAGTACGGCGGGCGACCGACGAGTGAGTGGACCGACCTCATGCCGCCCGAAGACCAGGCACGCGCCCGCGCGGCCTGGGAAGAAGCGCAGCGCGATCCCGTGCCGTTCACGCTCGAGG
>JAEYZH010000099.1 GCA_023430685.1 Pseudomonadota bacterium
CGTGCTGCTGGGCGCCGTGCAGGGCATCGCGGATCTCATCGTGCGCCCGGGCCTGATCAACGTGGACTTCGCCGACGTGCGCACCGTGATGAGCGAGATGGGCATGGCGATGATGGGCACCGGCACCGCGCGCGGCGACGATCGTGCGATCGCGGCGGCCGAGGCGGCGATCAACAACCCGCTGCTCGACGACGTCAATCTCGCGGGCGCCTGCGGCATCCTCGTCAACGTGACCGCCGGCACCAACCTCACGATGCGCGAGTTCGACGACATCGGCCAGGTGATCCACGAGTTCGCGAGCGAGGACGCGACCGTCGTGGTCGGTACCGCGCTGGATCCGGAACTCAAGGACGACGTGCGCGTGACCGTGGTCGCGACCGGCCTCAACCGCGCGGTCGCGCGGCAGCCGCTGCGCGAATCGCGCGAGCGTGAAGTGATGTCGACGCCGCGTCCGCCGATGCGCGTCGTGCGCGATGGCACGACCGGGCAGGTCATCGACTACGCGGGCGGCATGCCCGGCACGCTGACGCGTGCCGCGGTCGAGCATGCGACGCAGCCGGAGGCGTCGGGCGACTACCTCGACATCCCGGCGTTCCTGCGTCGCCAGGCCGACTGAGCCGGTCGCGTCATGCCCCTCCGGTCCGCGGCTGACGCCGCGGACCCGCCGGCGATCCGCCGCCGGCAGCGACCCCGCCCCCATGTGGCGCCATGAGGGCGGGCGTCGTCGTCTCCGCATCGGTTTCGACCCCGCCTGGACGTCGACTTCGCGGCCTTCGGCCCGGAGAAGTTGCAGCCGTTCGCCCTCGGCGCAGTCCGAAACCTCATCAGCCGTTCGCCCTGAGCGGAGGCCGAAGGCCGGAGTCGAAGGGCCCGCCCGCAGCGCCGCCACACGCAGGCGTTTCGATTCCGCGGCCTGCGGCCGCTGCGCCCGACGCGACCGGATCAATTCCGCCGTTCGCACTGAGCGCAGGCCGAAGGCCGGAGTCGAAGGGCCAGATCGCGACCGCGGCACCGCAACGAGATGCGCTTCGACTTCGCGGCCTGCGGCGCGGGTAGGTGCAGCGCGCCGGTTGCGACCAACGCGATCGGTGTGACCGCGGGCGCTTGCCCGAGGCGGCAAGTTGTCGCTGCCGTGCTCGCCGGCTTCCGCATCGCCAGCCTCAAGGCCTGCGAAAACCTCAACCGGGGTGTTGCATCCACGCAACAGCCTGTGGGGAACTTGCGTCGTTTAACTTTTCAGCACAAATCCGCTGTGCTAACCTCGCCGACGTTTTGTCAGCTCCTGCCCCAGGGGTCAAACCATAAAAATGATCAGACAGCGCACGCTCAAGAACGTCATCAGGGCGACGGGCGTGGGTCTTCATACGGGCGACAAGGTGTACATGACCTTGCGACCGGCTGCTGTCGACACCGGCATCGTGTTCCGCCGTGTCGACCTGCCGAACCCGATGGAAATCCGCTCCTGTTGCGAGAACGTGGGCGACACCCGCCTCTCCACCACGCTCGTCAAGGGCGATGTCCGCATCGCCACCGTCGAGCACCTGCTCTCGGCGATGGCCGGGCTCGGAATCGACAACGCCTATGTCGACCTGTCGGCGCCGGAAGTGCCGATCATGGACGGCAGCGCCGGCCCGTTCGTGTTCCTGCTGCAATCGGCAGGCATCGAGGAACAGGCCAAGGCGAAGCGTTTCATCCGCATCAAGAAGTCGGTCACCGTGCGTGACGGCGACAAGTGGGCCCGTTTCGAGCCGTTCGACGGCTTCAAGGTCGGGTTCTCGATCGACTTCAACCACCCGATGTTCACCAAGCGCACCTCGACCAGCGAGATCGATTTCTCGACGACCTCGTTCGTCAAGGAAGTCAGCCGCGCGCGCACGTTCGGCTTCATGCGCGACATCGAGTACCTGCGCGAGCGCAACCTCGCGCTCGGCGGTTCGATGGACAACGCGATCGTGCTCGACGACTATCGGGTGCTCAACGAGGACGGCCTGCGTTACGAGGACGAATTCGTCAAGCACAAGATCCTCGATGCGATCGGCGACCTCTATCTGCTCGGCCACAGCCTGATTGGTGCATTCTATGGCTACAAGTCGGGCCACGAGCTGAACAACAAGCTCCTGCGCACGATGCTCGCGGATGCGAGCGCGTGGGAGGAAGTAAGCTTCGAGGACGAGAAGCTGGCCCCGATTTCCTACGCCCACCCGGCGCAGGCGGTCTGAGCCTGTAACATTCCCGGTCGGCTTCGCCTTCGGCGAATCCGGTCACGGAAAAAACCCCCCGGCACGGGAAGATGCCGATACCGCGGGCAGCGTACCCGCAGACGGACGGAAGACGGCGAAGCTGCGCCGTTCGTCGCAACCGGTCACGATGCCTCGCATCGGATCGGTTTTCGAAGGAAGGCCTCCGCCAGGAGGTCCACGCAGGGGAGACCGAACCGCCCCGGTTCCGGTCAAGCGTTGGAACCGTCGTCGGCGATGGACGCCAGTTTGCGATAAAGGGCCTGCAGTTCGGGGTCAGAGAGGATTGTCGCCGTCGCCCTCAGGTGGCGTGCGGTGGCAGCGGAAAGCGGTTTCGGCTTTGTCGGTTCCGGGGGAACGGTCGGCAAGGGCGCCACTTTCACGGCGAAGCGTTCGATCCCGTCGCCCAATGCGGCGCGGGCCTCGGCGAGGATTGCAGACTGCTGCAATCGGAGCCGGCTGGCCCAGGTCGGACTCGACGCCAGGAAGACAACCCGTCCGTTGCGCACGTCCGCGAGCCTGGTCTCGCGCGCGGTCGCGGCGGGCAAGAGGCGGCGCAATCGTTGATCCAGCGCATCCAGCGCACGCGCGCGTTCCGCGAGTGCGTCGAGGGGGATGCACTCCGCGGCAGGCCTTGGACCTGGCGCGTGGGCATGGAGCGGATTGCGCCTTGGCGACATGAAGCTTTGAACCGGTGCTGTCCTCGATGAACATCATTATCGTCCGCAATGCCCATACCGTGCCACGACGCCTCGACCTGTCCGGCCGGCGTTCGCGCCTGCTCGCGGTCGCGGCACTCGCCGGATGCGCGTTGTTCTTCATCGCGCTGGGCGCGGTTTCCACCCTCATGCTCGGCGGCACGCGCGGCAACGACCTGCGCGAAATCGCCGAGCTGCGCGCATCACTGGCCGCGCAGCGCGATGCCCTGGTCGGGCTCGGCGAAGACTCCCATCGCAACCTCGATGCGTTCGCGATGCAGCTCGGCAAGCTGCAGGCGCAGGCGACCCGCCTCAACGCGCTCGGCGATCGCCTCGCGGAAGTCGGCAAGCTCGGCGACGGCGAATTCGACTTCAGCTCCGAGCCCGCCCTCGGCGGTCCCGACGAGCGCGTCGCGGGCATCGGCGGCACGCTGCCGCTGCAGGCCAACATCGACGAACTCGCGGCCGAGTTCGATCGCCAGGAAGCGCAACTCGACGTGCTCGAGAACCTGCTGCGCGACCGCACGATCGACAACGCCTTGCTGCCGAGCGGGATGCCGGTCGCGCAGGGCTACATCGTCTCCGGTTACGGCTCGCGCACCGATCCGATCGATGGCCACGCGGGCATGCACCGCGGCATCGATTTCGATGCGCCTTACGGCTCGGACATCCATGCGGTCGCCGACGGCGTCGTCACCTGGTCCGGCCAGCGCAGCGGCTACGGCAACGTGGTCGAGATCGACCACGGCAACGGCTACATGACGCGCTACGCGCACAACTCGCGCAACATCGCCGAGGTCGGCACGCGCGTCCACGCCGGGCAGACCATCGCGAAGGTCGGGTCCACCGGCCGCTCCACCGGCCCGCATTGCCACTTCGAAGTCTGGCTCAACGGCCGCGCGGTCAACCCGATCGCCTACGTGAAGACCAAGCGCGCCACGCGCGCCTGACCCGCTGGCAATCGAAGATCCTTCTCGTCCCCCGGCGGGGAAGGGGGGCGCAGGAGCGGATGAGGGCGCTCCTGATCCACGCGCGCGGCCCGGAAACCCGAATCCACTTCGGGAACGACCCCGCTTGAAACGCCCCCCGCCGGGCACAAACTGGTTTTTATTGCGCGCCCGGGGCCGTATCATCGACGGTTCCGTGCGCGTGCCGTCGCGGATCCGACCATCGGCGGGTCCGGCCAGGCGCCGCGCCGCCCTCCGGCGGCCGCGGCAGCACCCCCGTTTCCCAATCGAAGCCCTCCCATGCTCAACAGTTTCCTGACGCGCATCTTCGGCAGCCGCAACGAACGCGTGCTGCGCCAGCTTGCCCGGTCGGTCGACCAGATCAACGCGCTGGAACCGGCCATGCAGGCCCTGAGCGACGACGAGCTGCGCGGCAAGACCGCAGAGTTCCGCCAGCGCCTCGCCGACGGCGCCAAGCTCGACAGCCTGCTGCCCGAGGCATTCGCGACGGTGCGCGAGGCCGCGCGGCGCGTGCTCGGCCTGCGCCACTACGACGTGCAGCTGATTGGTGGCATGGTGCTGCACTCGGGCAAGATCGCCGAGATGCGCACCGGCGAAGGCAAGACGCTGGTCGGCACGCTCCCGGTCTACCTCAATGCGCTCGAAGGCAAGGGCGTGCACGTCGTCACCGTCAACGACTACCTCGCGCGGCGCGACTCGGCCTGGATGGGGCGCGTCTACACCTTCCTCGGACTCAGCGTCGGCGTCGTGTGGCCCGGGATGGACCATGGCGACAAGCGCGCGGCCTACGCGGCCGACATCACCTACGGCACCAACAACGAATTCGGTTTCGATTACCTGCGCGACAACATGGCGCTCTCGAAGGAGCAGCGCTACCAGCGCGGCCTGCACTACGCGATCGTGGACGAGGTCGACTCGATCCTGATCGACGAGGCGCGCACGCCGCTGATCATTTCCGGACCGTCCGACGAGTCGCCGCAGCTCTACGTCAAGGTTAACCGCATCGTGCCGCGCATGACGCGCCAGGCCAAGGACAGCAAGCCGGGCGAACCGCCCGAGCCCGGCGACTACTACGTCGACGAGAAGCAGAAGCAGGTTCACCTGTCCGAAGAGGGCATGGAGCACGCCGAGCAGCTGCTGCGCGAGGAAGGCATCATCGGCGAGGACGAAGGCCTGTACGACTCGCAGCACATCGCGGTCGTGCACCACCTCAACGCCGCGTTGCGCGCGAACGCGATCTACCAGCGCGACGTCGACTACATCGTGCGCGACGGCGAAGTCATCATCGTCGACGAGTTCACCGGCCGCACGCTCGCGGGCAGGCGCTGGTCGGACGGCCTGCACCAGGCGGTCGAGGCGAAGGAAGGGGTGCCGATCCAGCGCGAGAACCAGACGCTCGCCTCGATCACGTTCCAGAACCTGTTCCGCATGTACAAGAAGCTCGCCGGCATGACCGGCACGGCGGACACCGAGGCTTACGAATTCCAGTCGATCTACGGGCTCGAAGTGGTCGTGATCCCGACCCATCGCCCGATGGTGCGCAAGGACGAACCCGATGTCGTGTTCCTCAAGCAGGGGCCGAAGTTCGAGGCGATCGTCGAAGACATCAAGGAATGCCACGAGCGTGGCCAGCCGGTGCTGGTCGGCACCGCTTCGATCGAGATGTCCGAACTGCTGGCCGACAAGCTCAAGCAGCGTGGCATCCCGCACGAAGTGCTCAACGCGAAGCAGCACGAGCGCGAGGCGCACATCGTCGCGCAGGCCGGGCGCCCGAAGGCGATCACGATCGCGACCAACATGGCCGGCCGCGGCACCGACATCGTGCTCGGCGGCAGCCTCGAGGCCGAACTCGCCGCGCTCGGCGAGGACGCGACCGACGCCGAACGCGCCCGCATCCGCGCGGAATGGCAGAAGCGCCACGACGAAGTGATCGCGCTCGGTGGCCTGCACATCGTCGGCACCGAACGCCACGAGTCGCGCCGCATCGACAACCAGCTGCGCGGCCGTTCGGGTCGCCAGGGCGATCCGGGCTCCAGCCGGTTCTATCTCTCGCTCGAAGACAACCTGATCCGCATCTTCATGGGCGAGGGTGTCGCGCGCCTCATGCGCATGTTCGGCATGAAGGAAGACGACGCGATCCAGGACAAGATGGTCAGCCGCCAGATCGAAAAGGCGCAGCGCAAGGTCGAAGCGCACAACTTCGACATCCGCAAGCACCTGCTCGAGTTCGACGACACCGCCAACGACCAGCGCAAGGTCATCTACGAGCAGCGCAACGAGCTGCTCGACAGCGACGAGGTCGGAGCGACGATCGCGGACATCCGCAATGACGTGTTCACCGAACTCGTGCGCCGCCACGTGCCGCGCGACTCGGTCGACGACCAGTGGAACATCGCCGCTCTCGAGAACGAGCTCGCGTCGGAGTTCGGCCTGCAGGCGGGCGTGCAACGCTGGCTCGACGAGCAGGAGGAAGCGGACGCCGACGCCGTGCTCGGGCATGTGCTCGCGAGCGCCGATCGCCTGTTCCGCGAGAAGGAAGCGATGATCGGCTCCGAGGTCATGCGCGGGCTCGAGAAGCACGTGATGCTGTCGGTGCTCGACAACTGCTGGAAGGAGCACCTGTCCAGCATGGATTACCTGCGCCAGGGCATCTACCTGCGCGGCTATGCGCAGAAGCAGCCCAAGCAGGAGTTCAAGCGCGAGGCGTTCGAGCTGTTCGAAGCGATGCTTGCGCGCTTCAAGCACGAAGTGATCCAGATGATCGCGCGCGTGCGCATTCGCAGCGAGGACGAGATCGAGGCACTCGAGCGCCAGCAGCGCGAGCAGGCCGAGGCGCAGGCCCGCGCGATGCAGTTCCAGCACGCCGATGCGGGCGGCTACGCGCAGCCCGAGCCCGAACTCGCCCAGGCCATGGCCGAAGCGGGCTTCGCGCAGCCGACGGTGCCCCGCGAGGGCCCGAAGGTCGGTCGCAATGACCCCTGCCCCTGTGGCTCGGGCAAGAAATTCAAGCAGTGCCACGGCAAGCTCGCCTGAAAGGGGACGGAGGTCGTTGAGCGTGCTTGACGACCTCCGTCCCGAGGTTCGTGGCTCAACCACCTCCGCCCCCTTCGTGGTGGCGGGCGTGTTGCGCGATGCGCGCGGACGCGTGCTGCTCGCGCAGCGGCCCCCCGGAAAGCACCTCGCCGGCGCCTGGGAGTTCCCGGGCGGCAAGGTCGACGAAGGCGAGGCCGCGATCGACGCGCTCGCACGCGAGCTGCGCGAGGAGGTCGGCGTCGTCGTCGAGTCCGCATGCCCGCTGATCAGCGTGCCGCACGCGTACCCGGGCGGCGCGATCGTGCTGCAGGGTTGGGAGGTCGGCGCGTGGTCGGGAACGCCACAGCCGCTCGAGGGCCAGCGCCTCGCATGGGTCGAAACCGACGCGCTCGATCGCATCGAGATGCCGCCCGCCGATCGGCCGCTCGTTTCCGCGTTGCGATTGCCGCATGGCTACCTGATCAGCCCACCGACGCACCCTTCCGATATCGCGAATCTCGTCGCCGGCATCGAGGCCGCATGCCGACGTGGCGTCCGGCTCGTGCAGTTGCGCCAGCCCGGCTGGTCGCGCGCGACGCTCGCGGCAGCCGCGAAGCAGGCGTGGGCCGTCTGTGCGGCGCACGGTGCAAGGCTCCTGCTCAATGGCGACTGGGCACTCGCGGGCGTGCTCGGCCTGGATGGCGTGCACCTGCCCGACCATGTCGCCCGATCGCTCGCGTCGCGCCCGTTGCCGCCTGCGCAGCTCGTCGGCGTGTCCTGCCACGACCTCGCGGGGCTCGAACACGCCGCGCGCATCGGCGCCGACTTCGCGACGCTCTCGCCGGTTCATCGCACGCCGTCGCATCGCGATGCAGAGCCGCTTGGCTGGGAGCGCTTCGCCGAAATCGTTTCGCACGCGGTGCTGCCCGTGTTCGCGCTCGGCGGTCTCGACGCCGAGGACATCGATGCCTCGCGAATGGCCGGCGCGCAGGGCATCGCCGCGATCCGCGGCCTGTGGCCGGCGCAGCATGTTCCGGCAGCGCGTGATGGCTGACCGCCGCGCGCCGGTTCCTCGCCCCGTCCCGTAGGCTGGACGACCGCAGGTCGGCCGGCCGCTCGTCGCTCTTCGCTCGTCGCTCTTCGCTCTTCGCTCTTCGCTCGTCGCTCGTCGCTCGTCCCTCGTCGCAAGGCGCCCGGCCGCGCTGCGCGCGTCCCGCCCGCGAACAGCGCGGTGCTGCTGCACGCCGCCGCGGCGCCCGGTAACATGAGACGGTTCCCTGCTCGCGGAAGCCCATGAAGCTCGTCATCCAGATCCCGTGCTACAACGAGGCGGAGTCGCTGCCGCATGCCTTGCCGCAGTTGCCGCGCGCGGTGGCCGGGTGTTCGAGCGTCGAATGGGTCGTCATCGACGACGGCTCGAGCGACGAAACCGGTGCCGTCGCGAAGGCCCTCGGTGCCGACCACGTCGTGCGGCACCCGGTGAACCGTGGCCTCGCCGCCGCGTTCATGACCGGCCTCGAGGCCGCGGTCGCGCTCGGCGCCGACATCATCGTGAACACCGACGCGGACAACCAGTACGACGCACGCGACATCGAGACGCTGGTCCGGCCGATCCTCGAAGGCCGCGCGGAAATGGTCGTCGGCGCACGGCCGATCGGCGACACCGAGCATTTCTCGTGGCTCAAGAAAAAGCTGCAGCGACTCGGCAGCCGCGTGGTGCGGATGGCGAGCAACACCGACGTCGCCGACGCGCCGAGCGGATTCCGCGCGTTCACGCGCGGCGTGGCGCAGCGCCTCAACGTGTTCAGTTCCTACACCTACACGCTCGAGACGATCATCCAGGCCGGCCACAGCAACATCCGCGTGCTGTCGGTACCGATCCGCACCAACCCCGACCTGCGCCCGTCGCGACTGGTCAAGAGCGTCGGTCGCTACGTGTGGCGTTCGGCATCGACGATCGTGCGGATCTTCGCGACCTACCGGCCGCTGACGTTCTTCTGGCTCATCGCCGCGTTCTTCCTGCTGGTCGGTGGCCTGTTCGGTGGCTGGTACCTCGTGCACATGCTCGCGGGGCAGGGCGCTGGACACGTGCAGTCGGCGCTGCTCGCGGCGGCGTCGGTCTCGATCGGGATCCTGATGTTCATGCTCGGCTTCATCGCGGACCTGCAGTCGGTCAACCGGCGATTGCTCGAAGGCATCGACTGGCGCCTGCGCCAGCTCGAGCAGCAGGCCGGCCCGGGCGCGTCGCGGCCGGTCCAGGATGCGCGCGGGGAACACCTCGCATGAGCGCGGGTCCGCAGCCGGCCGGCAACCACTACGACAAGTACCACACGGCGAACCCGATCGCGCGCAAGCTCATGCAGGGCTTCCTCGACGCGTTCGACGCGCTCGCGGAAAGAGTGCCACCGTCGGCCGCGCTCGAGATCGGCTGCGGCGAGGGCGAGCTGTCGATCCGGCTCGCGCGGCGCGGCTTTCGCATGCGCGGTTGCGACATCTCCGCGGAAATCGTCGAGGAGGCGCGCAGGCGTGCGGCGCATGCGGGCGTCGACGCCGGTTTCTTCACCTGCCCGATCGAATCGATCGAGGCCACGGCCGAAGCAGCGCCGTTCGTCGTGTGCTGCGAGGTGCTCGAGCATCTCGATGATCCGGTGCGCGGCGTCGATACGCTCGCCGAACTGGCTCAGCCATGGCTGCTCGCCAGCGTGCCGCGCGAACCCCTCTGGCGCGTGCTGAACATCGCACGCGGGAAGTACCTCGCCGACCTCGGCAACACGCCGGGACACGTCAACCACTGGAGCCGCGACGGTTTCCTCGAACTGCTCGGCAAGCGTTTCGAAGTGGTCGAAGTCCGCGCGCCATTGCCGTGGACGATGGCACTGTGCAGGCAGCGCTGAACCGGCCGCGGCTGCAGCGCGCCGCGCACGTCGCCGGCGCGGTGCTCTGCGTGGTGGCACTCGTGCTGCTGGTACGCCGCGGCGTCGCGCTCGGTGACGCGCTCGGCGAGGAACTCCTGCGCATCCCGCTGGGCGGGTTCGCGCTCGCACTCGCGGCCTACGTCGCCGGCGGGCTGTTGCTCGCGTTTGCGTGGTCGACGCTGGTGCGCATCGGGTCCTCTGCCCGGTTGCGCCGCGCGCCCTTGATCGTCGGCCACCTGCGCTCGCAGCTCGCGAAGTACCTGCCCGGCAACGTGTTCCACCTCGCATGGCGCCATCTCGCCGCACGCCGCGAAGGCGCAGGCCATCGCGCGCTCGCGCTCGCGCTCGCGCTCGAGACCGTGCTGCTGCTCGCTGGTGCGGCGATCCTCGCGCTCGGCGTGGTGTCCGATCCACGCATCGACGCGCTCGCGCCGTGGGCGCGCGCGCTGGTGTGGTCCGCGCCGCTGCTCGCGCTCGTCGCATGGATCGGTATCGGCGTGGTCGGGCGTCGCGCGGGGCAGGAGCGCCTCGCTCCGAGGCGCACGGCGGGGCCGCTCGCGACGGTCTTCATGCTCGATCTCGCGTTCTTCGTCGCGGCGGCGCTGTCGCTGCGCCTTCTCTGCGCGCAGCCGGATGCATTGCCCCTGTCCGCATGGTGCGGCTGGCTCGCACTGGCATGGGCGGTCGGCTACGTGACGCCGGGCGCGCCGGCCGGGCTCGGACTGCGCGAAGCGGTGCTCGCGCTCGGCCTCGCACCGGTACTCGGTGCAGCGCCGGCGCTCGCGCTCGCGCTCGCGTACCGGCTCGTCACCGTGGTCGCGGACGCGTTGCTCGCCCTGGTCGGGTTCGCAGTGCTGCGCGACAGGCTCTCGCGCGACGCCTCCGGAACGTCCGCGTGACGCGCACGCACGCGCAACTCGCGTGGTGGATCGCACTGCTGCTCGTGCTCGCGCTGCTGAAGCTCGTCGGCATCCTCGTCGATCCACAGATCCGCCTGTTCCTTGGCGACTCGTCGAGTTACCTGTTCGCCGCTCGCGCGGAGGACTGGTTGCCGTCCGATCGCAGCTTCACGTATCCGATGCTGCTCGAGGCGCTGGTGCGCCCGACCGGCTCGCTGCGGGCGCTGCTGTACTGGCAATCCCTCGCCGGCATCGTGGTTGCGCTGCTGCTCGCGTCGGTGCTGCGGCTGCGCTTCGGCCTGCCCGGCGCGCTCGTGTTCGCCGCGGCCTGCGCGTTCGCGATGGAACCCGCCCAGCTCTTCTACGAGCGCATGGTGCTGGCCGAGGCGTTCGGCATGCTCGCGTTCGCGGCGTTCTTCGCGTGCGCGTCGGCGTATCTCGCGAGGGGTCGCTTCGCGTGGCTCGTGCTCGCGATCCTGTTCGGGCTTGGCGCTGTCACGCTGCGAATGAACTTCCTGCCGGTCGTGACCGTGATCTCGCTCGGCCTGCCGCTGCTGCTGCTCGTCGGCCGCGAACGCCGCGTGCGCGCGCCGGCGGTGCTGCTGCACTGCGCGCTTGCGGGACTCTGCTTCTGGGCCACGCATGGCGAATACCGCAGCTACGTCGGCACGCTGTTCGATCGGCCTCCGGGTTACATCGGGCAGGCGGGGTTCATGCGCATGGGCCTGGTCGCACCGCTGATCACGCCGGCGCACTTCGAACGCGTCGGACTGCCTGCGGATTTCGCCGCGCGTCTCGAGTTCGACCTCGCCGATCCGGGAACGCGTCCGTCGCAGTTGTGGAGCCCCGGCGGGCTCGCCGACGCGATCGGGAAGGCAGGTCTCGACGTCGATGCGACCTGCCGCAAGCTGTCCGCCTATGCGCTGCGTGACGATCCGCTCGGCGTGGTGCGGCTCGGCGTGCGCACGCTCGGCGGCTATTTCGACCCTGAGGCTTCGCGACTGCGCCTGACCAAGGACCTCGGGCGCGACCCGATGCCGTATCCGCCGAACGTGATCGAATCGGTCGGCACCCACTGGGCGTACGACCTCGTCGGCGTCGCAGAACGCTGGACGCCGGCCAGCCGCGCGTTCGAGCTCGGCTCGCGCTGGCTCGTCGCGTGCCTGTTCCTGCTGGTTCCGATCTCGTTCGCGAACGTGCTCGTGCACTGGAAGGGTCCGCGTCGCCTGCAGGCGGTGCTCGCCGCATTGTTCGCCTGTGGGCTGGTCGCGAGCCACGTGCTGTTCTCGAGCATCGCCTCGTACCGCTACCTGCATTCGCTGCCGTTCTTCATGATCGTCAATGCGCTGCCGCTGGTGGTTACGCTGCGTGCGCGACGCGCTCGCCCGATGGCCCACGCACGCCCGTAGGGTGGAACGCAGCGCGCGAGGTCGATCAGTTTCGCGGTGACGCGGACCGCGCGAGTTCCACCGCGCAATGCGGCAGGTCGCGTCGTGACGGTCAGCGCGCGCTGGTGGAACTCGCCGCTTCGCGGCTGCGTTCCACCCTACGGGTGCGACGCTTGCAGGGCGAGAGCGAGATACCGTTCGTGCAGCAGGCGCACGCGTGCATCGAGGTCGGCGAGCGTGCCATCGTTCGTGATCACGTCGTCGGCGATCGCGAGGCGTTGCTCGCGCGAGGCCTGCGCGTCGAGCATCGCGTCGGCGAGGGCGGGCGTGATGCCGTCGCGCGCGACGAGGCGCGCATGCTGCAATTCGCGCGGCACGTCGACGACGAGCACGCGATCGACCCAATCGTAGTGGCCGCTCTCGACCAGCAGCGGGATCACCAGCAGCGCATAGGCCGCGGCGCCCGCCTGCGCACGCTCGCGCAGGATGTCGCGCACGCGCGGATGCAGGATGCCCTCGAGGCGTCGTCGCCGCGACTCGTCGGCGAACACGATCGCACGCATCGCGCGCCGATCGAGCGATCCGTCGGATGCGAGCACGTCTGCGCCGAACGCCGCGGTGATCTCGGCGAGCGCGGCCCCGCCCGGTGCGACCAGTTCGCGCGAAACGAGGTCGGCGTCGATGACGTCGGCGCCGAGCGCGGCGAAGCGGTCGGAAACGGCCGACTTGCCGCTCGCGATCCCTCCGGTCAGCGCGACCGTGTAGCGCGCGCGCGCCGTCGTCATCGCGATCGACTCACAGGCCGAACAGCCGCGCATACAGCGCGCCGAGTGCATCGCCCGCCACGTACCAGGCCCAGCCGGCCGCCGCGATGAACGGGCCGAACGGAATCGGCGTGCCGCGGTCGCGTCCCTGCAGCGCGAGCGCGGCGCCTCCGATCAGCGCACCGATCAGGGACGACAGCAGCACGGTCGGCAGCAGCGCGATCGGTCCCATCCATGCGCCGAGCGCAGCCAGCAGCTTGAAGTCGCCGTAGCCCATGCCTTCCTTTCCGGTCGACAGCTTGAACAGCCAGTACACCGACCACAGGCTCAGGTAGCCGAGCGCGGCGCCGAGGATCGCGTCGCCGGAATCCACGCGCAGGGGCAGCAGGGACACCAGCAGGCCCAGCCACAGCAGCGGCAGCGTGAGCTGGTCGGGCAGCAGCTGCGTGCGCACGTCGATGCCCGACGCCGCGATCAGCGTCCAGGTGAACACGAGCGCGGCCGCGAGCTCCCAACCGAATCCGACCTTCCACGCGATCACCGCGGAGGCGAATGCGGTGAGCGCTTCGACCAGCGGGTATTGCGAAGAGATTCCGGCGCCGCAGTAGCGGCAGCGTCCGCGCAGCACGAGCCAGCTCAGCAGCGGGATGTTGTCGAGCGGCGACAATGCGTGCTTGCAGTGCGGGCAGTGCGAGGCGGTGAAGACGAGGTCCGGCGGCGCGGCGGGCGACGTGTCGGCCAGCGCCGGTGCCGGTCCCGCCTGCTCCGGCGCGACTGCGCGTGCGTCGGGATTCGAGAACGCGTCAAGCTGCGTCGGCGCCTCGTCCTGCGTGCCGAACACGCCGTCACGGACCGCATCAGGCGCGACCGGCGTGCGGCCGTCGGCATCGGCAAGGATCTCCGCGGCCTGCAGCCGCCACTCGTGCTCGAGCCGCGCAGGCAGGCGCAGGATCACGACGTTAAGGAAGCTGCCCACCAGCAATCCCAGCAGTGCGGTCAGCGGGATCAGCACCGCGGGTTCGTGGAACCAGTCGAGCTCGGGCATCGGGCGTCTTGGATGGAGCGGCAGCTTGACCGCAGGGGTCAGACTCTAACGCATCAAGTCGTGCGCTTCCGCTTCTGCCTCCCCCGCTTGCGGGCCAACGCATCGAGGCCCGCGCTTCTCGCTTCCCCCGCTTGCGGGGAAGGGAAGGCAGTGTTCCATTCGGCGCGCTACAGGCCGTTGCTTCCCCCGCAAGCGGGGAAAGGGAAACGATCCGCGATCAGCCGACGACCGCGCCGAGCTTGAAGATCGGCAGGTACATGCCGACGACCATGCCGCCGACGACCACGCCGATGATGACCATGATCAGGGGTTCGAGCAGGCTCGACAGCGCATCGACCGCGTTGTTGACCTCGGTCTCGTAGAACTCGGCGATCTTGAACAGCATCGCGTCGAGCGCGCCGGCCTCTTCGCCGATCGCGACCATCTGCGTGACCATGTTCGGGAACAGGTTGGTCTGCTTCATCGCGAGCTGCAGCTGGTGGCCGACCGCGACGTCCTCGCGGATGCGCTTGACCGCGTCGTTGTAGACCACCGAACCGGTCGCGTTCGACACCGAATCCAGCGCCTCGACCAGCGGCACGCCGGCCTTGAACGTGACGCCGAGGGTGCGCGCATAGCGCGCGATCGCGGACTGGCGCAGGATTTCGCCGACGATCGGGATCTTCAGCATCATGCGGCCAATGAAATGCGCGAACTTGGTCGAGCGCTTGTACAGGAAGATGATGCCGGCCACGACGGCGATGAAGATGCCGAGCACCATCCACCAGTACGACACCATGAAGCGCGACATCTCCACCAGCATCTGCGTGAATGCCGGCAGGTCGGCGCCGAAGTTCTGGAACACCTGCTCGAACTGCGGGATCACGAAGATCAGCAGGATCGAGGCCACGATCACCGCGACCGCGAGCACCGCGGCCGGGTAGAACATCGCCTTCTTGATCTTGCCCTTGATGTTCTCGATGTTTTCCTTGTAGGTCGCGATCGTGTCGAGCACGGTGTCGAGCACGCCGGCCGACTCACCCGCCTTGACCAGGTTCACGAACAGCTCGTCGAACTGCACCGGGTACTTGCCGAGCGCCTCGTGCAGCGCCGAACCGCCCTCGATGTCGGTCTTGATGTTGGTCAGCAGGTCCTTCATGCGCTGGTTGGACTGGCCGCCGGACACGATCTCGAAGCCCTGCACCATCGGCACGCCCGCGGCCATCATCGTCGCGAGCTGGCGGCTGAACACCGCGATGTCGCGACCGGTGATCTTCTTGCCCGAGGAGCCGAACAGCGGCTTGGCCTTCGCCCTGACCACCTGCGGGTTGATGCCCTGCTTGCGCAGGTCCGCCTTGACGAGGTTCGCGTTCTTGCTGACCGACTCGCCCTTGATCTTGATCCCGCGCTTGTCGAGACCGGTCCAGGTGAAGGTCTGCATCTCGCTGACCTTGGCGCGATCGCGGCCGCGCTTGTTTGCGGCTGAGGCATTGGCTTTCGCGGCGGCGGCGGTGGCAGTGGCCATGGATTAGTCCTTGGTGACGCGGTTGATTTCGGCGAGGCTCAGGACGCCCTGCTTGACCTTCATCAGGGCCGAGGCGCGCAGGTCGCGGATGCCTTCCTTGCGCGCCTGCTCGGCGATCGCTATCGCGCTGCCGCCCTCGAGGATGATCTTCTGGATCGCCTCGGTCATCGGCATGACCTGGTAGATGCCCGTACGGCCTTTATACCCTTCGTTGCAGCCTGAACAGCCGACTGCGTCGAAGATCTGCAGGCCCGCGTCGATGTCCGCCTGGCTGAAGCCCTCCGCGAGCAGCGCCGCGGGCGGAAGGTCGAGTGGCTTCTTGCAGTCGTGCAAGCGGCGCGCGAGGCGTTGCGCGATGACCAGCGTCACCGACGAGGTGATGTTGTACGGCGCGATACCCATGTTCATGAGGCGCGAGATCGTCTGCGCGGCATCGTTGGTGTGCAGCGTCGACAACACCATGTGGCCGGTCTGCGCGGCCTTGATCGCGATCTCCGCGGTCTCGAGGTCGCGGATTTCGCCGACCATGATCACGTCGGGATCCTGGCGCAGGAACGAGCGCAGCGCGGCCGCGAACGTCATGCCGCGCTTCACGTTCTGCTGCACCTGGTTCACGCCCGGAAGGCGGATCTCGACCGGATCCTCGACCGTCGAGATGTTGCGGCCTTCGGTGTTGAGGATGTTGAGCGCGGTGTACAGCGACACGGTCTTGCCCGAGCCGGTCGGCCCGGTCACGAGCACCATGCCGTAGGGCTTGGCGATCGCATCGACGAACAACTGCTTCTGGTCGTCCTCGTAACCGAGTTTCTCGATGCCCATCTTTGCGGCCGAGGCGTCGAGGATACGCAGCACGATCTTCTCGCCGAACAGCGTCGGGCAGGTGCTGACGCGGAAGTCGATCGCCTTGGTCTTGGACAGGTTGAGCTTGATGCGCCCGTCCTGCGGCACGCGCTTCTCGGCGATGTCGAGGCCGCTCATGACCTTGAGGCGCGAGGAAATGCGCGGGCTCAGCTTGATCGGCGGCGCCGCGACCGCGCGCAGCATGCCATCCATGCGGAAGCGCACGCGGTAGGCGGATTCGTAGGGTTCGAAGTGGATGTCCGAAGCACCGCGCTTGATC
Organism: Pseudomonadota bacterium; assembly: GCA_023430685.1. Classification (GTDB taxonomy): domain Bacteria; phylum Pseudomonadota; class Gammaproteobacteria; order Xanthomonadales; family Rhodanobacteraceae; genus Dokdonella_A. The sequence goes on from JAEYZH010000099.1 coordinate 16,551, forward strand.
GCGTCGACGAGCACCTTGTTCACGAACTTCACGACCGGAGCATCGTCGCCGCCGGTCGCATCGACGCCGGTCGAGTCGCCATCGTCGTCGACCGAGCCGACGTCGAGGCTGTCGAGCCCTTCGGAATCCTCGCCGAGGTCGGCGATCACGTTCGAGGACGCGCTCTGCGCCTGCTCGATCGCGCGATCGAGCAGGTCGACTTCGACCAGGATCGGCTCGACGATGTGGTTGGCCTGGAACTTGATCTCTTCGAGCGCGCGCACGTTGGTCGGATCGGCGATGCCGACGAACAAGCGGTTTCCGCGTTTGAACAGCGGCAGCGCCTTGTGCTTGGTGATGAGGTCCTCGCGCACGAGGTTCATCGGCAACTGGCTGAAGTCCATCGCCTGCACGTCGAGCAGCGGCATGCCGAACTCCGCCGACGAGGCGGTCGCGACCTGCCGTCCCGACGCGAGTCCGTTCTCGACCATCCAGGCGCCGATCGGAATCTTCTGGCGCGCCGCGTCCTCGGCCGCCTTGCGCGCCTCCGCCTCGGCGAGCACGCCTTCGACGACCAGGCGCCGGGCAATGCCCGTCAAGCCGGCCAGCGGCGGGGTATTCATCTGCGTCGCCATAGGAATGCCGTGTAAGCCCCCGAATCCAAAACCGAATCTACCCTAAACGCGACTATGAAAGAACCCTTTTGTCTCCCAAGAGTGCCGATCAATCCACAATCCGCATGCCTTGCTATCCGAAATGCATCTCGATGGAGTCGAAGAAGGCTAGTCTCACAGCAAGGTCCCCCTCGCCGCATGTCTTGAGACAGCCTCTCTAGGACAAAATAGAAAAGGCCCCGAGCGGGGCCTTTTCCTTTGCCTTTGATCTTAGATGGAAATCAGCGGCACTCGGCCGGTGCGTACTTCGCCGGCAGGGTACCCATCACGACGCCGGTCAGGCCGCGATTCGCTGCCGTCTGCGCACTGTCGGATGCACATGCCCAGTCGATCGAGCCGGTAACGGCCCCAAGCGGCAAGTTCTGTACGTTCGGGGTGAAGGCCACGGTGGTGCCCAAGACGTTGGCCGGGAAGCCGGAGCCGGCGGCACCCGTCATCGTGACCGTGATGGCACCGGTTCCCGGAGCAATCGTGATGTCCGACAGATACTTGGTGGCTTTCTCGGCGGCCGGGATCGCATTGTACGTGGTGGCGACCGCAGTGACGCCAGCAAGGCCATCGGTCTCGAATGCTTCGCTGACCGCAGCCTTCGGCGAGGTGGCGCCAATGACCGCTTCGCTGACCTTTGCACGGACGGTGTAGTCCTGATACGCCGGCAGCGCGATCGCGGCCAGGATCGCGATGATCGCGATGACGATCATGAGCTCGATCAGGGTGAAGCCCTTCTGCATCATCTTCATGGTGGTTCCTCTGGTATTGGGTAAAACGGTTTGCCCCTAGAGCCGCCAACCTTGCCAGGCGGGCCCGCTTCCGCGATCGCTGTTCTCTTGCCGGGCGATCGACGGCTCGCGGTTCAGGTGAAGCAGCTTCCGTGCCAAGGAGAGCTTACCGGACTCGTGACGGGGTCGGACAAACCCCGTCTCCGGGATGCGACGGCGTTCTCAACATGACATTCCCCCGTGCAGGGAATGTCCGGAAATGACAATCCTTGCCCAGGTTTGCCCCTGCGCACCCGTCCAGAGCCGTTTTGGGGCCGTTGAGGCAGCGACGTTGTGTCGCATGCGCCCCCTCCGTCGTTGCCTCGACAGAAGGGGATCCAACGGCGCTTCCTACCAAGGATCGATCGGCAGCGCGTCGAGCAGTCGGCCATCGCTGCGGTCGACGAGCATCGACATGTCGGCGTCACGGCCGACCAGCGGCAGCCACACCGTGTCCTGCGTGGTGCGCGCGTTGTCGGTGAGCCAGGCTTCGACCTCGGCGCGCGCGCCTTCCTTCTGCATGAGGCGCTCGAGCGGCTGTGCGCGTTCGAGCAGGGGCTTGGCGTTCGTCGCGTAGTCGGCGTAGTACTTCGGGAACAGCTCGATGTCCTTGCCTTCGAGCCCGCTGAACAATAGGTCGCTGCGTTCCGAACTGCTCTCCGGGCGCAGCGCATTGACGACGAGCGGGCCGGTCCACGAGCGCCGGCGGAACTCGGGCCGGCTGCCTTGCGCGAGGTCCTTGTCGTCGATCGCATCGGCGGGCACGAGCACGAACCGATCGATCGCGCCGACGACGAACACCGGGCGCGAAGCGAGAACGACCGACATGCCGTACAGGAACGCCCCGGCCTGCAGCAGCGCGATCACCCAGAGGTCGAAGCGCATGCCCCACTTGCCGTGGCGATAGACGATCAGGGTCAGCAGTGGGCCGACCACGATGTCGACGCCGAGCAGCAGCAGGAGCAGGCGGTCAGCGCCGGCCGCGTGGCTCCAGGGCGGCGGAAACCAGACGCCGAATATCAGCGTGGCCGCGACGAGCGCGATGATCGCGCTGATCGAAAGGTGGATCGCGGCGGCCTTCCAGCGTGACATTGCATGGCCCTGATGTTGGACAGGCACGAAAAAATAGCGGGACCGCTGCGAAAGATCAAAGCATGGCCGGCGCCGTTGGCCGGTGCGGTCGAGAAGCAAAAAGCGCCGGCCGGCCTGCGGCCGTCCAGCCTACAAGGGCCGCCGTCGGCCGCGTTTGTAGGCTGGACGCGCGCAGCGCGGCCGGCGCTGTTGGCCGGTGCGGTCGAAAAGCAAAAAGCGCCGGCCGGTCTGCGGCCGTCCAGCCTACGTGGAGCCACAGTCACCGAAGCTTAAGTGTCGTCGCACCAGATTGGAGGAATGCCGACATCCAAGCCCGCAAAGCAGCGGTCGGCGACCGTGCTGCAGGTCGTCGTCCGCGCAGTGAAATCCTTCGTCGCCGACGACGCGTTGACGCTGTGCGCCGCGCTGTCGTTCTACACCTTGCTCTCGTTCGCACCGCTGCTGGTGCTCGCCGTGTGGGCGAGTGGTTCGCTCGCGCCGGGCGCGCAGGAAGCGATGCTCGGGCAGTTCGGTGCGCTCGCGGGCGAGGACGCGAGGCTGGCCGCGCAGGCGGTGGTCGAGAGCGCGAACGAGCGTCCGGCGCTCGGCAGCCTCGCGGGACTGCTCGGCATCGGCACCTCGATCGTCGGTGCGACCACGGTGTTCGCGCAACTGCAGTCTTCGCTCAATACGCTCTGGGGGATCGAGGCGAGGCCGCATAACGCGGTCTGGGGCTGGGTTCGCCGGCGCTTCCTGTCGATCGGCGTGATCGCCGCGATCGGCTTCGTGCTGATCGCATCGTTGCTCGCAAGCGCATTGCTCGGCCTGCTGCTGACGAGGACCGGACCGGTCTGGGACGTGCTGAACCAGGCGATCAGCGTGATCGTGTTCGCCGGGCTGTTCGCGATGCTGTTCCGCTACCTGCCCGATGCGCGCCTGCCGTGGCGCACGGCCGCGTGGGGCGGCATCGTGACCGCGGTGCTGTTCGGCATCGGCAAATGGGTGATCGGACTCTACCTCGCGAGCGGCGATGTCGGCGGCGCATACGGCGCGGCCGGATCGCTCGTGGTGCTGCTCGTCTGGGTCTACTACTCCTCGGCGATCTTCTTCTTCGGCGCCGAACTCGTGCAGGCCTGGCTCGTCGCGCACGGCAAGGAGATCGCGCCGGTCGCGCATGCGGTACGCAAGGAGGCGAAGCGGTGAATGCGCGTTCGCGCCGTCGCTGGCCCTGGGTACTGCTCGCGCTGGCGGGCGTGCTCGTCGCACTGCGCCTGGCGCTGCCTTCCCTGATCGAGCGCGAAGTCAACGCGCGCCTCGACCGCATGGGCGACTACCACGGCGAACTCGCGGGCATCGACCTGCACCTGTGGCGCGGCGCGTACACGATCGAAGGCCTGCGCATCGTGCGCCGCAACGCGAAGGCGCCGCCGCTGCTGGACGCGCCGCGGCTCGCCCTGTCGGTGAAATGGCGCGCGCTGGTCGAAGGCGGCATCGTCGCGAACGCGACGTTCCACCGGCCCGAGATCAACTTCGTCGACGGCAGCCTGCGCGACAACGGCGGCGGCGTGGACTGGCGCGAACAGCTCGAGTCGCTGGTGCCGATCCGGCTCGACGAGGTGCGCGTTGAGGACGGCGTCGTGCGCTTCCGCAATCCGGCCTCGAAGCCGCGCGTGAACATCGAGGCCACGCAGTTCAATGGCGTCGTCACCAACCTCACGAACGTGCGCGGCGGCGGTGAGCGCCCTGCGTCGCTCGAGGCGACCGCGAAGGTGCTCGGCAGCGCGCCGCTCGACATCAGGGCCGATTTCGATCCGTACGAGTCGTTGCGCGACTTCAGGCTCGACTTCAAGGCCACCGGCATCGACCTCACTCGCGCGAACGATTTCCTGCAGGCCTACGCGAAGCTCGACGCGGAATCGGGCAGCGGCGATTTCGTGATGCAGCTCGACGTCAAGGACGGACGCATCACGGGCTACGCGAAGCCGCTGCTGCGGCACGTGCGCATCTTCAACTGGAGGCAGGACATCGAGGAACAGGGCGACAACCCGCTGCGAGCGGCATGGGAAGCCCTCGCGGGCGGCGTGCAGAACCTGTTCAAGAATCCCGATGCCGACCAGTTCGCGACGCGCATCGAGTTCAGCGGCCGCATCGGCGATGCGAAGACCTACGCGTGGGCCGCGATCGTCGCGGTGCTGCGCAACGCGTTCGGCGACGCGTTCCGCCCGCAGTTCGAGAAGCTGCCGACGCGGGGGCCCGATGACGTGAAGTAGGCTGGACGCGCGCAGCGCGGCCGGCTGCTGTAGGCGCGTGTGGCGGAGAGCAAGAGCGCCGGCCGGCCTGCGGCCGTCCAGCCTACAGGCGCAACGCCGCCGCATTCGTAGGCTGGACGCGCGCAGCGCCGCCGGCGCTCCTCGCGGGATATCCATGGCGCAGGCGCATCGAAGCCGTGAATCATTCAGAGATTCCCTCGCCGCAACCGTCACATGCGGCGGCTCATTCGGCGGACATCCCGTCCACTGAAGCGGGATGGACCTGACCCCAGTCACCGTCGTACGCGCCGCTGCGAAGGAACTTTGTAAAGCTCGACCATGGCCAATCGCGAGCGCTCGCCGCGTACCCATGCCTGACCGGGTTGTAATGGATGTAATCGAGGTGGCGCGTGAGATCGCGTTCGTCGCGAACGTGGTGTTCCCAGAATCGGGGTTGCCACAAGGGTCGATTGCGCATCGACGGCGAGATCGCGCATACCTGTGCGGAACAGCGCCTCTTGACCAGTGCCCAGCGCAGGGAGAAGTCGGCGTCGTGATCGGGCAGTGCCCACATGCAATGGAGATGGTCGGGCAGGACCACGTAGGCGAGCATCGAGTATGGATGCGACGCACGCGTTTCGCGCAGGGCTGCGCCCAGGCATTGGACGTGCCGGGGATTGTCGAGCCATGGATCGCGATGCGCGGTCACCACGGTGAAGAAATACGTGCCTCCGGCACGGTACAGGCGTTTCCAACTGCGCAAGGATCGATTCCGTTCGCCGGGATTTCGATTCTCCGCGGCTTCGGTGCGACGGTCCGTAGGAAATCAAAGCGTGGACCTGTAGGCTGGACGCGCGCAGCGCGGCCGGCCGCTCTTCGCGGTTGCGGTCAGGCGAAAGGCGCCGGCCGGCCTGCGGCCGTCCAGCCTACAGGCGCAGCGCGGCCGGCGGCTCTTCGCGCGTGCGGCCAGGCCTGCACGCGCCGCCTTACTCGATCCCGAGCTTCTCGAGCCGATAGCGGAGCTGCCGCAACGTGAGGCCGAGTTGCCTGGCGGCGGCGGTGCGGTTCCAGCGGGTCGCTTCGAGCGCCTTCATGATCGCGGCGCGTTCGGTTTCGGCGACCGCGGCGGCGAGGTCGCTCGGGAAGCCTTCGTCTTCGGGCGGCTCGGGCGTGCGCATCGGCGAGGCGGGTGGCTGCGGCTCGTCGCTCCAGTGGGCGGAAGGTGGCGTCGGCGTGTTGGCCCAGGTCTCGGCCGCGGCGCTGGCGCTGCGCTCGCCGGCCGCGAGGCGCAGGTCGCCGGCGCCGATGCTGTTGTTCTCGCACAGCGCGACCGCGCGTTCGAGCACGTTCTCGAGCTCGCGCACGTTGCCGGGAAAGTCGTAGGAAAGCAGCGTCTTGAGCGCTTCGGGTTCGAGGCGCGCGGGCGGGTTGCCGTTGTCGCGCGCGAGGCGGTCGAGCACGCGGCCGGCGAGCTTGGGAATGTCGTCGCGGCGGTCGCGCAGCGGCGGCACTTTCAATTCGATCACGTTGATGCGGTAGAACAGGTCCTGCCGGAACGAGCCGAGCTCCACGAGTCGCGCGAGGTTCTTGTGCGTGGCCGAGAGGATGCGCACGTCGACGCCGATCTCGGCGCGTGCGCCGATCGGGCGCACGGCTTTCTCCTGGATCACGCGCAGCAGCTTCACCTGCATGTGCATCGGCAGTTCCGCGACCTCGTCGAGGAACAGCGTGCCGCCGTGCGCAGCCTGGAACAGGCCGTCCTTGTCGGCCTGCGCGCCGGTGAAACTGCCGCGCTTGTGGCCGAAGAATTCGCTTTCCATGAGCTCGGACGGAATCGCGCCACAGTTGACCGGCACGAACGGCGCGCCCGAGCGCGGCCCGAGTTCGTGGATCAGGCGTGCGACGAGTTCCTTGCCGGTGCCCGATTCGCCCGAGATGTAGACCGGCGCCTGGCTCCGCGCGACCTTGCCGATCGTCGCGCGCAGTTCGACCATCGGCACCGAATCGCCGATGAGCTTGCCGCCGCTGGTCGCCTGCTCGGTCTTCTTTTCCTCCGAGAGCTTGAGCGCGGTCTGCACGAGGCGCCGCAGCACGCTGATG
>JAEYZH010000101.1 GCA_023430685.1 Pseudomonadota bacterium
CGCGCGGTAAGGCAACGCCTGCACGAGGCTCCACGTGCCCTCGGCCGAGCGCTCGAACACGCTCGTGTTCTCGCCGAACTCGCCGACCATCGCGGTCGATCCGTCGAGCGCGAGCGTGAAGCCGAACGTGGTCTCGTAACCCGGATCGCCCGGCACCCATTGCGCCTCGAGCGTCCATGTTCCGGCCATGCGCCGGAACGCGTAGACGGCGCCGGCCTGCGGCTCGCCCTGGCTCGCACGTCCGGGAGCCCCGACGAGCAAGCGATCGCCCTGCAGCGCGACCGTTGCGCCGAACTGGTCGCCCGCCATGCCGTCGGGCGCGAGTACGCGGGCTTCGAACACGTAACCGCCCGCGCCGCGGCGGTACACGTAGGCCGCGCCGCGCTGGTGTTGCGAGCCGACATCCTCGCCCGATGCGCCGATCACGATCGCGTCGCCCCCGACCGCGAACTGCGACGCGCGCGCGCCCGTGAGGCCCTGCCCGAGTTCGAGGCTGCGCGTGAGCGCCGGCACGTCTCCCGTCGTGCCGATGCTGGTCAGCACGACGCCCTGTGACGTGTTGCCATGCAGGTTGGCGGCCGGGTTGCCCGCGATCACGACGGGGCCCTCCCGGTCGATGCCGACCCGGCCACCGAAGTGGTCGTTGGCCACGCTACCGGGATCGGTGCGTTGCGACGAGGACGCGACGCCCTCGAAGTCATCGTTGAAGCGCACGACGCGTATCGCGCCCGCATCGTCGGCGATTGCGTTGCTTGCGCATGCGCCGATCACGGCCCACGCGCCATCCATCGCGAGCGAGCAGCCGAACAGGTCGTCGGTCGGCGATCCGGACTGACGGAACCAGAACGCTTCGGTCCATGTGCTCGCGCCGCGGCGGTATGCACGCACGATGCCCGCATGGTTGATGCCTGCATCGGCCGGGCTGCTGACGAGCAGGCGATCCGGCGTCGAAAGGTCGATGCCGCTGATCGCGACCACGCTGCCGAACCGGTGGCCGGTGCCGATTTCGCCATCGGGTTCCGCCAGGCTCGCGGCGAGGTTCCAGGTATCGATCGTGAGCTCGAACACGTAGGCCGCGCCTGCATCCTCGCGCAGCGTGCCGCCATCATCGACATCCATGCCCGGCGCGCCGACCGCAATCGCGCCGGCCACGATCGCGACCGACTGACCGAAGTACGCATCCTCCTGCGCCGTCGGTGGGTTGATGAACGACGACGTCCAGTTGCCGCTGCCCGAGCGGCGCAGGACGCGCACGCGACCGCTGTTGTCGCCGCCAGCGCTGTCGTGCAACGGGGAGCCGACGGCGACGATGCTGCCGCTGGTGGCAATGCCGTCGTAGAAGTCCGCGGTCGTCGACACGCCGTATTCCTGGTCCCACCCCTCGTCCGTCCACGCGAAGATGTTGATGTAACCGCGCGACGGTGCGGTGGAACCGTACTGGGTGATCGCAAGCGTGCCTTCGGCGAGTGCTAGCCGGCAGCCGCTGTCGCCGTAGAGCACGACGTCATGCGCAGGCAGGCGTTGCCAGGCCTGTCCGGAGCGCCGCCAGGTGCGCACGCGCGCGGGCGATCCGTCCAGCCGCGCATCACAGGCGACCGCGAGGTCGCCATCGATCGCGACGTCCCAGCCGAAAAGACCGCCCGCCGCGCCCTCGCCACTCGCGACAGCGCCGAGCTGCTGGCGCAGCGTGAAATCCTGCGCAGCCACGTTGCAGCAGGCGACGAGCGCAGTCAGCGCAACGAGGAGGCACAGCGGGGCCGGCGCGAACGTGCCACGCGCGATGGATGGTGCATCGAATCGAAAACCCATGGCCAAAGCGCCCCGAACCGTGGAATCGATCTTCTCCACGCAAGTCCGCCTCACCAGGGGCCACGACGGCGTCTTGCACGGGACGGGGCCGGTGCCACCGGTAGGGCGGAAAGCAGCGCGAGCACAATCGTGGCTTTCGCGCGAAGCCGCAGGCGCGAGTTCCACCGCGCGAGTCCCCGCGCCGCTGCGTGGAGATGGCAATGGTGGATCTCGCCGCTGCGCGGCTGCGGCCCACCCTACGCATCCGACCCAATGCGATGTGGCCGTAGGGTGGAACGCAGCGCGAGCGTGCGACCGGTTTTTCGCGCGGCGCCGCAGGCGCGAGTTCCACCGCTGCGATGTGGCCGTAGGGTGGAACGCAGCGCGAGCGTGCGACCGGTTTTTCGCGCGAAGTCGCAGGCGCGAGTTCCACCGCGCGACTCCGACAAAGCCGCGCCGCTGCGTGGAAAGGGCAATGGTGGATCTCGCCGCTGCGCGGCTGCAATCCACCCTACGCATCCGGTCGGCCGTGATCGGGCGCCGCGACTACGCCGGTGCCACGGCTCCGCTTGCAGCACCGCCGACCTGGGCGCGGATCTGCGCTTCCACGACCGCGAGCGCGGTCATGTTGAACACGCGGCGCACGGTCGCGGCCGGCGTCAGCACGTGTGCGGGGCGCGAAAGTCCCATGAGGATCGGCCCGAGCACGACGCCGTCGGTCATCACGCGCGTGATGTTGAACGCGATGTTGGCCGCGTCGATGTTAGGGCAGACGAACACGTTCGCGACGCCGGACAGGCGCGAGTTCGGGAACAGCCGCTCGCGCACCTCGGGATTCAACGCGGTGTCGGCATGCATCTCGCCCTCGATCTCGACCCGGGGCAGGCGCTCGCGCAGCAGTTCGACCACGCGCCGCATCTTGCGCGCGCTCGCATCGTCGTGGCTGCCGAAGTTCGAATGCGAGAGGATCGCGACCTTCGGCGTGATGCCGAAGAGCTTCAGGCGCAGCGTCGCCTGCGCGGTCGCCTCGGCGATGCGTTCGGCATCGGGTTCCGACGCGACGTGGGTGTCGAGGAAGAAGAACACGCCGCGCTCGTTGAACACCGCGCTCATCGCGGCGGGCTGCTCGACGCCGGGGTCGAGCGGAACGATCCCGCGCAGGTAATTGAGCTTCTTGTGGAAGCGCCCGACGAGTCCGCAGATCAGGCCGTCGGCTTCGCCCCTGCGCAGCATCAGCGCCGCGATCACGGTCGCGCGCGAGCGCACGATCTGCTTGGCGCTGTCGGGCGTGACGCCGTGGCGCTGCATGAGCTCGTGGTAGAGCGTCCAGTAATCCTTGAAGCGCGGGTCGTCGTCGATGTTGCAGAGTTCGAAGTCGACGCCGGGCCGGATCCTGAGCCCGAGGCGCTGGATGCGCGACTCGATCACGCTGGGCCTGCCGACGAGGATCGGCCTGGCCATGCGTTCGTCGGCGATGTGCTGCACCGCGCGGAGAACCGTCTCTTCCTCGCCTTCGGCGTAGACGATGCGCTTGGGGTCGGCCTTCGCGCGCGCGAATACCGGTTTCATCACGAGCGTGGTGCGGAAGACGAACGCGCTGAGCTTCTCGCGGTAGGCGCCGAGATCCTCGATCGGTCGCGTCGCGACCCCCGATTCCATCGCGGCCTTCGCGACCGCGGGGGCCAGCTGCACGATGAGGCGCGGATCGAACGGCTGCGGGATGATCGACTCGGGCCCGAACGAGACCGTGCGCCCGCCGTACGCACGCGCGGCGATGTCGCTGGCCTCGCGTCTCGCGAGTTCGGCGATCGCATGCACGCAGGCGACCTTCATCGACTCGTTGATCACGGTCGCGCCGACGTCGAGCGCGCCACGGAAGATGTAAGGGAAGCAGAGCGCGTTGTTGACCTGGTTCGGATAGTCGGATCGGCCGGTCGCGATGATCGCATCCGCGCGCACCGCCTTGGCTTCCTCGGGCAGGATCTCGGGGATCGGATTGGCCAGCGCGAGGATCACCGGGCGCTCGGCCATGCGCGCGACCATCGCGGGCTTGAGCACGCCGGGCGCGGACAGTCCGAGGAACACGTCGGCGTCGCCGATGATCTCGTCGAGCACGCGCGCATCGGTCTCGCGCGCGTAGCGGCACTTGTTCGGATCCATCTCTTCCTTGCGGCCCTTCCAGACCACGCCGAGGCGATCGGCGACCCAGATGTTCCCGGGCTTCACGCCGAGGCTCACCGCCATGTCCAGGCAGGCGATGCCGGCGGCGCCCGCGCCGGTCGACACCAGCTTGATCGAACCGATGTCCTTGCCCGCGATGTAGAGCGCGTTGACGAGCGCCGCGCCGACGATGATCGCGGTGCCGTGCTGGTCGTCGTGGAACACCGGGATCGTCATGCGCTCGCGCAACTTGCGCTCGACTTCGAAGCACTCGGGCGCCTTGATGTCCTCGAGGTTGATGCCACCGAAGCTCGGCTCGAGGCTCGCGATGATCTCGACGAGCTTGTCCGGATCGTTCTCGGCGATCTCGAGGTCGAACACGTCGACGCCGGCGAACTTCTGGAACAGCACGCCCTTGCCTTCCATCACGGGCTTGGCCGCGAGCGGCCCGATGTTGCCGAGCCCGAGCACCGCGGTGCCGTTCGTGATCACCGCGACGAGGTTGCTGCGCGCGGTCAGCGTCGCGACTTCGGCGGGATCGCGCACGATCTCCTCGCACGCGGCGGCGACGCCGGGCGAGTACGCGAGCGAGAGTTCGCGCTGGGTGACGACGGGCTTGGTCGGGCTGACCTTGATCTTTCCGGCCGGCGCCTTGCGGTGGTAGGCGAGCGCCGCCTGCTTGAGTTCGTCGATGGTGGACATGGTTGCCGGGTCGAGGCGCCGCGCATCCCGCACGGCCGGGAACTACACGCGGGGACTATAGCATCGCCATCGCGCGACCCGTCCCGCCCGCGCGGCGCATGCAGGAGCACGTCGGCCGCAACGCATATCGCCAGGCTGCCATGCCGGTGTCGGCGGCGGTGTCGATGAATGCAAGCTCGACCGCCTCGCGACGACGGGCGCGCCAGGCGCGCCAGGCGCGCGCATTCGACGAGCGACCATTCCTCGCGAGGCCATCCCTCGACGGCGTTCAGTCGTCCGAGCCGTTTCCGAGGATGTCGAGCGCGGCCTGCAGCATGCCCGCGCTACCCGCCGCGAGCGCGCCCTCGTCGACGAAGAAGCGTGGCGAGTGGTTGCCGGGCACGCTCGTCGGATCGCGTCCGGCCGGCGTCGCGCCGACCATGAAGTAGACGCTCGGCGCCGACACCGAGCGGCCGAGGTGCGGGAAGTCCTCGGCTGCGGTCCAGCGGGCGGCTTCCTGCACCTTGTCCTTGCCGAGCGCGGTTTCGAGGCTCGCGCGCACGCGGGCGGTCAGCTCCGGATCGTTGTAGTTGACCGGGTTGCTGCCGGGCGTCACCGGGATCTCGGCCTCGATCGTCGCGCCGTTCGCGGCCGCCACGTGCTCGGCGACGTTGCGCAGGCTCGCGAGCGCCTGCACGCGCATGTCCTCGTCGAATGCGCGCACGGTGCCTTCGAGGCGCGCGGAATCGGGCACGATGTTGAAACGCTGGCCACCGTCGAACACGCCGAACGTGACCACCGCGGGATTGGCATTGATGTCGAGCTGGCGGCTCACGATGACCTGCGCAGTGGTGACGATCTGCGCGGCCGCCACGATCGGATCGACGCCGAGCCATGGCGTCGCGCCATGGCTCTGGCGACCATGCACGGTGATGCGGAACGTATCCGAACTCGCCATCGCGCCACCCGCGCGCACCGCGACGCTGCCGACCGGCAGCGTGCTCACGACGTGCATGCCGAGCAGCGCATCGGGGCGGAAGTCCTTGAACACGCCTTCGGCGACCATCAGCGGCGCGCCACCCTGCTCTCCTGGCGGCGAACCCTCCTCGGCCGGCTGGAACACGAACATCACCTCGCCCGCGAGTTCGCCACGCATCGGCGCCATCGCGCTCGCGATGCCGAGCACCATCGCGGTGTGCGCGTCGTGGCCGCACGCGTGCATCACGCCGACCTGCTTGCCCTGGTAGACGCCGGTCGCCTTCGATGCGAACGGCAGCTCGACCTCCTCGGTTACCGGCAAGGCATCCATGTCCGCGCGGATCACGAGCCGCGGGCCGGGCTTGCTGCCCTTGAGCACGCCGACGACGCCGGTGTGCGCGATGCCGGTACGGACTTCGAGGCCGAGCCGCTCGAGCTGGTCGGCGACGATGCGCGCGGTGCGCAACTCGCGATTGCCGAGTTCGGGGTGCTCGTGGATGTCGCGCCGCCACGCGACGACCTGCGGCAGCAGCGGCTGCATGCGTTCGACCGCCGTTTGCGCATCGACGCGAACCGGGAGCACGGCCGCGAGTGCGGCCGTTGCGGCGAAGAACTCGATACGCATGGGGCGTTCCCGATCTGGTGGAGCGCCGATGGTCGCCGCAGCCGCGGCGCGCGTCCAGCGCCCGCGGACTGAAGGCCCTCCCGCGGTACGCGCGCTCTGGCCGAGCCTCGTGGGAGGAACTCCAGCCCGAAGGTATTCGATCGGGCCGCGAACGGAGACCGCAGGCCGGCATCGCCGCCCTGCGGTTCCACCATCAGTCCGCTTCGGTCGGCACCGCCGCGCCGCGCGGCAGCACTTGCGCGGCGAGCTTGTCGTCGTGGCGGATCAGGCCGATCTCGTCGGCGAGGATGTGCGCGGTCTCGTCGAGCACGACGTCGCGTCGCTCCTTCGCCTTTTCCTCGCGCGCGATGTCGTTGCGGATGCCGCGTTCGTCGGGTTGCAGCCCGTCGTCGCGCAGCGCTTCCTCGACGACGCCGCTGGCGCCCGGCTCGCCCGCGAGCGATTCCGCGCCCTTGCCGAGCGGCGTGTCGACGCCTTCCTGGATCTTCTCGCGCGTCTTCTGTGCGGGATCGGCGTCCGGCGTCGCGTGGCCGGCCGCGAGCTCGCGCGCCTTGCGCTTGGCTTCCTGCTCGTCGCGCTCCTTGCGGCGCACCTGCTCGTTGAGCGAGACCGTCGTCTGTGCGCGCAACTTGCGAAGTTCCGCGAGATCGGCCTCGAGGTTCTTCCACTCGATGTTCTCGCGCGTACGCTCGGCGTGGCGTTCGGCCAGCATCGGGATGATGGGTTTGAGGTCCGCGACCGGCTGGTAGCGCGCGGGCGCGATCGAGGTCCACGGCAGTGCATTCTCGTAGCTCGACTCGCCGTATTCATCGGCGTCGACCGTCAACGGGAAGCTGATGTCGGGCGTCACGCCGCGAAGCTGCGTCGAGCCGCCGTCGATGCGGAAGAACTGCGCGATCGTCATCTTGACTTCGCCGTAGACCGGCTTCTCGTTGCGCGCGACGTCGTCGAGGTCGATGAGGTTCTGCACCGTGCCCTTGCCGTAGGTCGGCTCGCCGACGACGATGCCGCGCCCGTAGTCCTGCATCGCGGCCGCGAAGATCTCCGAGGCCGAGGCGGAACTGCGGTTGACCAGCACCGCGAGCGGCCCGTCCCAGGCCATGCCGGGTTCCTTGTCCTCTTCGGCCTCGACCTGGCCGGCCGCGTTGCGCACCTGCACGACCGGGCCGCGATCGATGAACAGCCCGGTGAGGTCGGTGGCTTCGGCGAGCGAGCCGCCGCCGTTGTTGCGCAGGTCGACGATCACGCCGTCGACGCCGTCGGCCTTGAGTTCGCGCAGCAGCCGCGCGGCATCGCGCGTGGCGCTCTTGTAGTTCGCATCGCCGCGCCGGCGCGCGTCGAAGTCCTGGTAGAAGGTCGGCAGCGAGATCACGCCGATGCGCCGCGCGCGCTCGCCCTCGCCGACCTTGATCACCGACTTCTTCGCCGCCTGCTCCTCGATGCTGACCTTCTTGCGCACGAGCGAGAGCAGCTCGTGCTTGCCGTCCGGGCTCGCATCGGCGGGCAGCACCTCGAGGCGCACGACCGTATCCTTCGCACCGCGGATCTTCTCGACCACGTCGTCGAGGCGCCAGCCGACCACGTCGATGATCGGACCGGATTCGTCCTGGCCGACGCCGACGATGCGGTCGCCGACCTTGAGCTTGCCCGACAGCGCGGCCGGCCCGCCCGGCACGATCTCGCGGATCGCGGTGTATTCGTCGTCGCGCTGGAGCACGGCGCCGATGCCCTCGAGCGAGAGCTTCATCGCGATGTCGAAGTTTTCCGAAGCGCGCGGGCCGAGGTAGTTCGTGTGCGGCTCGATCGAGGACGCGTACGCGTTCATGAACGTCTGGAACACGTCCTCGCTGTTGAGCTGGCGCACGCGGTCGAGGTAGTTCGCGTAGCGCTTGTCGAGCGTCTCGCGGATGTCCTTGTCGGCCTTGCCCGCGAGCTTGAGGCGCAGCCAGTCGTTCTTGATGCGCTTGCGCCAGAGGTCATCGACTTCGGCGGTGTCCTTCGGCCAGGCCGCGTGCTCGCGATCGTAGTCGTAGGTCTCGTCACTGCTGAAGTCGAAGCCCTTCGCGAGCAACGCGCGCGCATGCGCGACGCGCTCGGCCACGCGCTGCTGGTAGATGTTGAAGATCGAGTAGGCCGGCGACAGGTCTTGGTCGTAGATCGCGTCGTCGAGGCCGTCGCGGTACGGCTCGAAGCGGTTGACGTCGGCCTGCACGAAGAACAGCCGGTCGCCATCGAGCGCCTCGAAATAGGCGTCGAGGATCTTCGAACTCATCGCGTCGTCGAGCGGGGTCGGCTTGTAGTGGAAGCGCGTCAGGAAGCGCGTGGCCCAGACCGCCGCCTCGCCCTGCTCGGGTGTCGGCTGCAGCAACGGGCCGCCCGTTTCCGGGGTCGGCTTCGCGAACACCGGGCCGGCGAGTGCGACCAGGGCCGCGGTGATCAGCAACTTCCGCATCGGGGAATCTCCAGGGAAACCGGCTTCGGCGGCGCGTGCCGCCTGCGGGCATTCAAGCGTGGGCGACCTGAACGTAGCCAGCCGCATGCGCCATCTCGTCGGCATGGTACGAGGAGCGCACCATCGGGCCCGACGCGACATGCTGGAATCCGATGCGGTAACCAAGTTCTTCGATCGCCTTGAATTCTTCCGGGGTCCAGTAGCGGAGCACCGGGTGGTGGTGGGGGCTCGGCTGCAGGTACTGGCCGATCGTAACCATATCGACATCGTGGCGGCGCAGGTCGTTCAACGTTTCCTCGACCTGCTCGAACGTTTCGCCGAGTCCGAGCATGATGCCGGACTTCGTCGGCACCGCCGGGTGCTGCGCCTTGAAGCGCTTCAGCAGCTCGAGCGACCAGTCGTAGTCGGCGCCCGGGCGCACCTCGCGGTAGAGCGCGCGCGGCGTCTCGAGGTTGTGGTTGAACACGTCCGGCGGATCGCCTGCGAGCACTTCGAGCGCGCGCTCCATGCGGCCCTTGCCGCGGAAGTCCGGCGTCAGGATCTCGATCCGGATGTCGGGGTTCTCGAACCGCACGGCCTTGATGCAGGCCGCGAAATGCGCGGCCCCGCCGTCGCGCAGGTCGTCGCGGTCGACCGAGGTGATCACGACGTAGCGCAGGCCCATGTCGCGGATCGTGCCCGCGAGGTGGGCCGGCTCCAGCGGGTCGGGCGCCTTCGGGCGGCCGTGCGCGACGTCGCAGAACGAGCAGCGCCGCGTACAGACCTCGCCGAGGATCATGAAGGTCGCGGTGCCCTTGCCGAAGCATTCGTGGATGTTCGGGCAGGAGGCTTCCTCGCAGACCGTGACGAGGCGGTTCTCGCGCAGCTTCGCCTTGAGTTTCGCGACGCCGTTGCCGGGCGGGATGCGCACGCGGATCCAGCTCGGCTTGCGCAGCATCGGTGCGTCCGCGAACGTGGCGCGGTTGCGCGCGATCTTGTCTTCGCCGAGCTGTCGTTCGACGCCGTCGACGACGGCGAGCGGGATGGTCTTGATGGTCATGCGGAACGCGCGACGCGCGTGGCGTCGTCCTCGGCGGCAGGCAGGTGCGGATCGGCAGGTTGCGGCGAAAGGCCGAACTGGCGTGCGAGTTCGCCGACCAGGACCGCCTCGACCGCGGCCAGCGATCCGGGTCCGCCCAAGTCTAGCACCTGGGTGACCGCGAGACCCTCGTAGCCGCAGGGATTGATGCGCCGGAATGGCTCGAGGTCCATCGCGACGTTGAATGCGAGTCCGTGGAACGAGCAGCCTCGCCTGACGCGCAGCCCGAGCGCGGCCACCTTCGCGTCGGCGACGTAGACACCCGGCGCGCCCTCGCGGCGCAGCGCGATGATGTTCCAGGTTTCGAGCGTGTCGATGATCGCCTGCTCGATCCGGGTGACCAGTTCGCGCACGCCGATGCCGAGCCGCCGCAGGTCGAACAGTGGATACGCGACGATCTGCCCGGGGCCGTGATACGTCACCTGGCCACCACGATCGACGGGGACCAGCGGGATGTCACCCGGCGCGAGTACGTGCTCCATGCGCCCGGCCTGGCCCAGCGTGAACACCGGATCGTGCTCGAGCAGCCACAGTTCATCCGGCGTATCCGGCCCGCGCGCATCGGTGAATGCCTGCATCGCGCGCCAGACGGGTTCATAGGGCTGGCGCCCGAGGCGGCGGACGAGCACGGGGGCGGGCATGGGCGAGATCTGAGGGCGCGGACAGCGCATCACAATGTCCGTGCCTGCGAGCCCGCTTCTGATCGCGCCGAGGTCGCCTCGTCGAAGCCATCGGCGAAGACGCGCTCCGTGAACGGCGTGCCGAAGACCTGGACCGGCGCGTTCGACCATGGCCGTTCGCCATGGCCGAGCTGGCCCCCGGCGTTGTTGCCCCAGCACCGCGCGGACCCGTCGCCGAGCGCGACGCAGGTGTGCTGGGACGAGATCGAGATTCCAACCGCACCGGACAGTCCGGCTACGTCCATGGGCACGCGACGACCGGGGCCTACGCCGTTGCCAAGCTGGCCGAACTCGTTGCTGCCCCAGCAGGCGACGCTTCCGTCGGCACGGACTGCGCACGCATGGTCCTCTCCGGCCGCGATGGCCACCGCGTCGGACAGTTCATGGACGATCACCGGCACGGGACTGTTGACGGGAGCGCCATCGCCGAGCTGACCATGGTAGTTGTAGCCCCAGCAACGCGCACTTCCGTCTTCGACCAAGGCGCAGGTATGGTGCGAGCCCGCCGCAATCGAGATGGCGCCGCTCAAGCCGCTGACGGTTACCGGCATGACGCTGCCATCGTCGCTGCCATCACCGAGCTGGCTGAACCGGTTGTCACCCCAGCAGCGCGCTGTCCCGTCTTCGCGGACGGCGCAGGTGTGGAGATCGCCGGCCGAAATCGACGACACGTCGGAAAGGCTGGCGACGGATATCGGGACGCTGGTGTGATCCGCGCCTTCGACGTAGTTACCGAGCTGGCCTGAACGATTGCTTCCCCAACAGCGCACGGTGCCATCCGCGAGGCTCACGCAGCTGTGCTCGGTTCCCGTCGAGATCGCGACGGCGCCCGACATGTTGAAGACGGGCACCGGATAATGGCTGTCGTTCGTGCGGCCATTGCCGAGTTGTCCATAGTAGTTCGCTCCCCAGCAGTGAGCGGTACCATCGCCGAGCAATGCACACGCATGACCACCGCCTGCGCTGACGGCTTCCACTTCCACGAGGCCGGAGACGGGCACCGGAAAGGCACTTTGATCGGAAGTGCCGTCACCGAGCTGGCCGCGGTTGTTGGCGCCCCAGCAGCGTGCGCCGCCATCAACCAACCTCGCACAGGTATGTCCGTAGCCGGCATCGATTTCGGCGACGCCGCCCAGCTCGACGATCACTGGCCTCGCAACGACATCGGTGGTCACTTGGTGGCTGCCGAGCTGCCCTACGGAATTGCTTCCCCAGCAATAGAGGGTTCCATCCGCGGTGGTCGCACAGGTATGCCGGTCGCCTGCAACGATGGCGACTGCATCGGAGAGATCGGAGACTACCGCGGGTGTGATGCTCCACATGTCATCGCCACCAAATCCGAGCTTGCCGAGCTCGTTGTATCCCCAACAGCGCGCGCTGCCATCCCCCAGCACCGCGCAGGAATGGCTGGTGCCGGCCGCAATGCCGACCGCATCGGTCATTCCGCTGACCGTTACGGGCCAAGGGCTGTTCTTGCCGCTTGCGTCGCCGAGCTGACCGAACCAGCCCTGTCCCCAGCAGCGCGCCGTTCCAGCGTCGAGCACCGCGCACGTGTGCTCGCTGCCAGCCGCAATGTCAACGACGCCAGCCAGGTCGGCGACCATCACCGGCGTATCTCTGTCCCAGCCCGTTCCGTCTCCGAGCTGGCCCATGAAATTGTAGCCCCAGCAATGAGCCGTGCCGTCGCCGAGCCTCGCGCACGTATGCTCCAAGCCGGCGGTAACGGCAACTGCACCGGTAAGGCCACTGACGGCTACCGGCACATTGCTCGACTCATGAGTGCCATCACCGAGCGCACCTCTGGTATTCATGCCCCAGCAGCGCGCCGTTCCATCGCCCAGCACGGCACAGGCGTGGGAATCCCCCGCCGCGATGCCGATCGCAGTGTTGATGCCGCTAACCTGCACCGGCGTGTTGCTGATGGCGTTGCTGCCGTCGCCAAGTTGTCCTTCCTCGTTGTAGCCCCAGCAGCGGACGCTTCCGGCGTCGAGCAGCGCACACGAATGGGACACGCCGGTCGCAACGGCGACGGCTCCGGTGAGCTGGACGACCGTTACCGGCTCAGCACGATTCGTCCGCGAGCCGTCGCCCAATTGGCCGTACTCGTTGAAGCCCCAGCATTTCACGGTGGCCGACTCCGTCACCGCACAGCTGTGCCGGTGGCCCGTGGCGACCGAACCGGGCCCACTTGGAACCCCGCCTTCCGTACCGAGGCGTGCAGCCCAGACTGCAGGCGTGACCGCCAGGGTCACGAAGGCGAGCAACAGGACCTGCCTTTTTCGGCTGGAAGCACTCGCGCCCCTCAAAGGCCTGCCATGATCGGCAGACGGATCGCACGCTACGAACGCGCTGGCGGTTGGATACTCGGCGGGAGGGGTGGCGAGATACATCAGTCAGCCTCCTTGCATTCAGCGACTCGGCTACGTCCGCGCGCGAGCACGGGCGCGGAAGCCACGGCGAGTACCGGGCACACTCATCGCGAACGGTACAGGAATTGTGGTCCGAGGCACGATTGCATCATGAAACGCACCGCGTATTGCCATTTTTTGATTGCTAGACTGGCGCCACCCGCCCGTTCGAGGATCGGACCATGCGCACGACCCGGTTGTGTCTCGCGTTCGCCGCCGCCCTGCTGCCGACTATCGGCCTCGCCGAGTTGCCGCCCGCGGCGGATGCCGCATCCGGCGCGGATGCCTGGGAGGCGCGCCACGCGCGCGGCGAGCGCGAGCTGTTCGACCTGCTGCGCGCCGATGGCTCGCCGCGCGTGCAGGTGCTGGCAGGGCGCATCGTCCTGTCCGATGACGATCGCAAGAACCCGCTGCGACCGAAAGGCGACGACATCGTCGCGCGCGCAGCGAACCTCGCGCCCGACGACGCGTTCGTGCAACACGTCGCGGCATCCGAGGGCACCTATCACAACAGCCAGTGCGGCCCGGTGCGCTGGCCAGAAGCCGAAGTCGCGAACCTCGTGCGGCTGGAACCGGACAACGCGGCGGCGTGGCGCTACGCGGTCGCGCTCGCGGTCGCGAAGGGCGACCAGGCCGGCGTCGATGCCGCGCTCGAGCGCATGGCGAACGCCACGCGCGCATACGATCACGAAGGCGAGGAGGTCGCGATCTGGACGCGCGTTTTCCGCGAACATCCCGCGACCCTGTCGACGCCGGTCGACGACGGACCGGACGCAGGCCCGCCGCGGACCGCGCTCGCCGCCGCGCTCGAGCGCGTGACGTGGCGCTACTCCGGTGCCGATGCGGCGTTCAAGCGCGCGTGCCAACCCGATGGCTCGACCGAACAGGACTGGCGGCGCCTCGACTGGTGCGAGCGCGCGGGTCAAGTGCTCGCGAGCGAAGGCGAAAGCTTCGCGTTGCGCGAACTCGGCCTGTCGTTGCTCGACAAGCGCGATGGACACGCGGACCTGCAGCGCGAGTACGACTGGCTGGAGGCGAATGCGTCGAATCCCGCGCTCAGCATGTCGGCCTACTCCGACGCTCCCGAAGACCGCGAGCGCGACTGGATGGATGCGGAAGGCTCCGTCGTCGCCGCGCAGCGGCGTCTCGCGCGGCTCGGCAAGCCCGCGACGCCGCCCGAAGGCTGGGTCGCGGAAGAGGCCTATGACGCAGCCGAAGCCGAAGCAACGGCCGATGCCTGGCTCACATACCTTCGCACGGTATTCGACGCGATGCGCGCGAGCGGCGATGCACGCGAGCAGGTTCTCGCCGTGATCGCGAGCCGTGCGCTTGAATTGCAGGCGTCGCCCACGGCGGATGAAAAGGGCGCCGATGAAAAAACCGCGAACCGCACCATTGCCGCGATCGCGACGACGCGACCGGACGAACTGCTCGTGCAGGCCGCCGTGGCGCAGCATGGCGATGCCGACGCCCGAGCCGCAGCGCTCGCGCGGCTGCAGCGACTCGATCCCGACAACGCGGCGACCTGGGCGCTGTCATTGCCGTCGGCCGACGATGCGGCGGATCCCGCGCCGATGCTGAAGCGGATGGCGGCGAGCCGCCACCACGACGACTACCTGACCGGGTTCGTCGGCATCTGGGAAGGCGCATTCGCGCGGGTCCCGTTGCCGCAAGACCTCGCGGCTGCCTACGAGGCGATGGTCCCCGATTTCGACGGCGCGAACATGTCCAAGGTCGCGGCGATGGGGTCGATGTCCCATCTGCACATGGGCAATGGGCTTGTGAATCTCTCGCGCGCTTGCGGGCCCGATCGTGCGATGCCAGGCACCGAACGACGTGAAGCGTGCACCGGCGCCGCGCGCGTGATCCTGCATCAGGGGCGCACGGTGCTCGCGGCGCGGTTTGGCGAAGCCCTGTTGCGAAAGCTCGACGCGCTCTCCGATGCGGATGCGGAACGCGCGAGGCTGCTCGCCTGGTGGCAGCAGGCGCAGTCGCCCGCGATGCAGTCCGGCGATGCGCTGGAGGCTTATTTCGAGGACTGGCAATCGACCGGCAGCGAAGTCGAAGCGTTGCGCCTCGCCGCGATGCGTGCCGACAAGGCCGAACCTCCCGCGGATTGGCATCCCTCGACGAACGCGCGCGTGCCGGAAGCGCCATTGTAGGAGCGCACCCTGTGCGCGACTTCGCGCGAATCCGGGAACTTGCGACCAACCGGTTTCCTGCGCGGATCGCCCACAGGGTGGGCTCCTACACCGCATGAATCGCAGGCGCGCACCCTGTGCGCGATCGCGATGGTTCGATGATCGGCGCACGCGCCGGTTGCCTGCGCGGATCGCCCACAGGGTGGGCTCCTACAGGGTCCAGCGGATCGCGGGGTCGGCGCGCAGCGCCGCATGCGCGGCGTCGTACTTCTCGCGCGTGGGGCAGGTGAAGCTCGTCGTGACCGACACGTAGTTACCTTCGCGCGAGGGTCGCACGCGCAGCGTGCCCGCGAGCACCGAGAGGCCGAGGTCGGCGAGGATGCGCACGAGCTTCTGCTCGAGGTCCGCGCTTGCGCTGCCCATCGCGGTGATCTCGAACACGCCGGGGAACTGGAAGCCCTGGCCGGGTTCCCGCGGCTTGATGTCGTCGAGGTTCTGCATCGTGCGTACCGGCCTGCTACTCGGCCTGCGGCGCGGTCGAGGACACGTTCGCCGCGGCGTCGCCCTTGAACCACATCCAGACCTCGTCGACGACGCGCGTGAAGAAGCCACCCGATTCGCCCGGCGCGAGCGCGACCAGCGGGCGTTCGACGAGGGGTTTGCCATCGAGTTCGACCTTGAGCTTGCCCACCTCGCCACCCTTCGCGATCGGCGCGACCAGTCGCGCGGGCAGTTCGAGGCTCGCCTTGAGGTCGTCGTAGCGGCCGCGCGGGAACGTCACGAGCACGTCGCCGTCGACGCCGAGCGGCAGCGTCTCCGCCGCGCCCTTCCACAGCTCGGGCGTCGCGAGCGGCGCGTTCGCGGCGTACAGCTTGCGCGTCTCGAAGAAGCGGAAACCGTAGTTCAGCAGCGCCTGGTTGTCATCGGCGCGCTGCTTCTCGCTCGCGGCACCCATCACGACCGCGATCAGGCGCTGCTCGCCGCGTTTGGCCGAGGTCGCGAGGCAGTAGCCCGCTTCGGAGGTGTGGCCGGTCTTGATGCCGTCCACGCTGTCGTCGCGCCAGAGCAGCGTGTTGCGGTTGTGCTGCTTGATCCCGTTCCACTCGAAATCCTTGATCGCGTAGATCGAGTAGTCCTCGGGATAGTCGCGGATCAGCGCGCGCGAGAGCAGCGCGATGTCGTAGGCGGTGGTGTAGTGCTCCGGATGCGGCAGGCCGCTCGCGTCGACGTAGTGCGTGGCGGTCATTCCAAGCCGCTGCGCGTACTGGTTCATGAGGTTCGCGAACGTTTCCTCCGAACCGCCGACGTGCTCGGCGAGCGCGATCGCCGCGTCGTTGCCGGACTGGATGATCATGCCGTACAACAGGTCCTTCAGCGCGACCTTGCTGTTGAGCTGCAGGAAGCTCGTCGATCCGTCGGTGCCGGCGCCGCCCGCGCGCCACGCGTGCTCGCTGATGAAGACCTGGTCGTCGAGATGGATCTTGCCGCGCTTGAGTTCGGCCGAGACCACGTACGAGGTCATCACCTTGGTGATCGACGCAGGCGCGACGCGCGCGTCCTTGTTGCTCTCGGCGAGGACCTGGCCGCTCGCGAAATCCATGAGCACCCAGCTTTTCGCCGCGATCGTCGGTGGCGGCGGCGTGGGTCCCGCGCCGGCGCCGGGAACGGGC
>JAEYZH010000129.1 GCA_023430685.1 Pseudomonadota bacterium
CCGCGTGCGACGTCGCGCGGGCTGGCCCTTCGACTCCGGCCTTCGGCCTGCGCTCAGGGCGAACGGAGATGAAGAAACCCGTTCACGCTGGTCGAAGCACCCGCAGGATGCGAAGTCGAAGCGCCGCGTGTCGGCGGTGCGGGAGGAAAAACGCTACGGGTTCAGCGGCCCGGTTTGCCCGGCGGGCGGCGGCGCGGACGATCGAGCCCTCCGCGGTCATCCGCTTCGCGACGACCACTGCCGCGATCGAACGACGGTGGCTTGCCGCTCTTGCGTGGCTTGCCGCCCTCGTGCGCTTCGCTGCCGCGCGTGATGCGCAACTGCTGGCCGGAGACCCAGACCTTCTTGAGGTGCCGGAAGATCTCCGCCGGCATGCCTTCGGGCAGGTCGACGAGGCTGTGGTCGTCGCGGATGTCGACGCGGCCGATGTGCTTGCTGTCGAGACCCGCCTCGTTCGCGATCGCGCCGACGATGTTGCCGGGCTTCACGCCGTGCGCGCTGCCGACTTCGATGCGGAACGTCTCGAAGCCCGCATCGGGCTGGTGCGGACCCTCGTCGCGGCGCGGACGCCGCTCGCGTTCCTCGGCGTGGTGCGAGCGTGGCGGGCGGGTTTCGGTGCGCGCGGCCGGGTGTTCCTGGTTGCGTGATGGCCGCTGCTCGTCGACGTGGCGCGTGCCTGCCGCGGGATGCTGCGGCGGCGTCGGCGAGTCGCCGGGCCCAGGCGTGGGTCGGGAAGGGGGCATCCTGGCCGGCTGCTCGTCACGCATCGGGCGCTGGAACGCCGGCTTCTCGCGCGCGGTGCGCTCGAAGCGCGCGTCGCGTGGAGCTCGCGTCGCGTCTGCCGAACGCACGAACCGTTCCGGCGCCTGCAGCAGCAAGGGCTGCTCGCCCTGCACGAGCTTGGCCAGCGCGGCGGCGATCTCGACCGCGGGCGCGTTGCTCTCGCGTTCGAACTGTTCCACCAGCTGTCGGAACGGCCCGAGGTCGTCGGCCGCGAGCGCGTCGGCGATGCGCTGCTTGAACTTCGTGATGCGCTGGTCGTTGACCGCCTCGACGCTCGGCAACTGCATCTCGGCGATCGGCTGGCGCGTCGCGCGCTCGATCGCCTGCAGCATGCGCTTCTCGCGCGGCGCCACGAACAGGATCGCCTCGCCGCTGCGGCCGGCGCGACCGGTGCGTCCGATCCGATGCACGTAGGCTTCGGTGTCGGTCGGGATGTCGTAGTTCAGCACGTGGCTGATGCGCTCGACGTCGAGCCCGCGCGCGGCGACGTCGGTCGCGACGAGGATGTCGAGCTTGCCGTCGCGCAACTGCTGGATCAGGCGCTCGCGCTGCGCCTGTTGCACGTCGCCGTTGATCGCGGCCGCGCCGAAACCGCGCGCCTGCAGTTTCTGCGCGAGCTCCTCGGTCGCGGACTTGGTGCGCGCGAACACGATCATCGCCTCGAAGGGTTCCGCCTCGAGGATGCGGGTCAGCGCATCGAGCTTCTGCATCCCGCTCACGTACCAGTAGCGCTGCCGGATGTTCGCCGCTGTGGTGGTCCTGGTGCGGATCGCGATCTCGACCGGGTCGCGCAGGTAGGTCTGCGCGATGCGCTTGATCTGGCTCGGCATCGTCGCGGAGAACAGCGCGATCTGGCGAGACTCCGGTGTCTTCCTGAGCACCGCCTCGACGTCGTCGATGAAACCCATGCGCAGCATCTCGTCCGCTTCATCGAGGACCAGCGTCGAGAGCTGCGAGAGGTCGAGCGAGCCGCGGTCGAGATGGTCGATCACGCGACCCGGCGTGCCGACGACGACGTGCACGCCGCGCTTGAGCCCGCCGAGCTGCGGGCCGTAGCTCTGCCCGCCGTAGATCGGCAGCACGTGGAAGCCCGGCAGCTTCACGGCGTAGCGCTGGAATGCTTCGGCGACCTGGATCGCGAGTTCGCGCGTCGGCGCGAGCACGAGCGCCTGCGGCTTGGACTTCGAGAGGTCGAGGCGCGACAGCACCGGCAGTGCGAACGCGGCGGTCTTGCCGGTTCCGGTCTGCGCCTGGCCGAGCACGTCGCGGCCCGCGAGCAGGGGCGGGATCGTCGCGGCCTGGATCGGCGAGGGCGTCTCGTAGCCGACCTCGGCGAGCGCGAGCAGCAAGGGTTCGGCCAACCCGAGCTGGCTGAACGGGACGGATTCGGGTGCAACGTCGGACGGAGGCATGCGCGGAAGGCGGCGATGCCGCGGAAGGAGGGCTGCCCAGTCTAACAGGCGCTCGCGCACGCCACGCCCGATCGCCGTGGCCCGTGCCGGGGCGTCCTGCCGTTCGTAGTGGCATCGACCGGGATTGGACCGGCGAGCCCTTGATCCGAGGTGGCCATGCGGTGTTCTCCCGTGCGTGCACGATGGCTGGTGGCGATCGCGCTCTGCGCGGCGACGCTCGACGCGCAGTCCGGCGGGACCTACGCGATCCGGCGCAGCACCGTCGATGCCGGCGGCGGCGCGTCCACATCCGGTGCTTACGCCGTGACGGGAACGGTGGGTCAAGCCGACGCGCACTACAGCGAGGGCGGTGCGTATGCCGTCAGGGGCGGATTCTGGGGCGCCGGCGGGAATCTCCTGTCCGACGCGATCTTCGCGGATGGTTTCGAATGAGGAGCGATCGCATGCAACGCCTGGCCTGGATGGTCCTGCTGGCACTCGCCGTGTCGATCGCCGCGCCGGCTGCGC
Source organism: Pseudomonadota bacterium (assembly GCA_023430685.1). GTDB lineage: Bacteria > Pseudomonadota > Gammaproteobacteria > Xanthomonadales > Rhodanobacteraceae > Dokdonella_A. The sequence goes on from JAEYZH010000129.1 coordinate 2,703, forward strand.
GCGCGGGCACGTCGTTCACCTACCAGGGTGAACTCACGAACAACCAGGTTCCCGCGAACGGGGACTTCGATTTCCGCTTCATCCTTTACTCCGCCGATGTCGGTGGTGCACAGATCGGTCCGATCGTGGTCGTGCCCGGTGTCGCCGTCGCGCAGGGCGTGTTCACGGTGCCGCTGGATTTCGGCACGGTATTCGGCACCGCCGATCCATGGCTCGAGATCGCGGTCAAGCCGGCCGGCGGCCCGACCTACACGCAGCTGGCCCCGCGCCAGCCGGTGACGCCCGCGCCGCGCGCAATGGCGTTGAGCCTGCCGTACGCCGACAGCGTCGAGTTGCCGTCGCAGGTGGCGCTCTCGATCGACAACACCGATGGCGCCGCCGCCAGTTTCAGCGTGAGCGGCGACGAGTATTGGGACGCGGTGCAGATCTTCTCCGACGGCCTCGGCGGCGGACTGCGCAGCGTGGTCCAGGCACCGAGCCAGGGCTCGGCCGTCAGCGGATACAACTACGGCACCGAGCGCGGTGCGGCCCAGTTCGAGATCTACAACGCGGCCAATGAACGATCGGCGATGTTCGTGCGTACCAACGGCGACGGCTACGCGATCCAGGCGGAGGTCAACTCCGACACGACCGCGATCGCGCTGTTCGCGCGCACGACCAGTAGCGACCCCGCCAGCCTCGCGGCGACCTTCGGCGGCCCGGTCGTGATGAGCTGCCAGAGTCCGAACTGCAATTCGACGCATGCGCTGCGCGTGTACGGCAACACCCAGATCGTCGGCACGCTGTCGAAGTCGGCCGGATCATTCCGCATCGACCATCCGCTCGACCCCGAAAACAAGACCCTGTCGCATTCGTTCGTCGAGTCGCCCGACATGAAGAACCTCTACGACGGCGTCGTCACGCTCGACGCGTCCGGCACGGCGCGCATCGAGTTGCCGGCCTGGTTCGAGGCACTCAACCAGTCGTTCCGCTACCAGCTCACCGCGCTCGGCGCGCCGTCGCCGGGCCTCTACGTGAGCGAGGAAATCGCGGGCAACCGCTTCACGATCGCGGGCGGCGCGCCGGGCGCGCGCGTGTCCTGGCAGGTGACCGGCAGCCGTCACGATGCCTATGCGAAGGCGTTCCCGATTCCGGTGGAAGAGGACAAGGCCGCCGATGAGCGCGGGCGCTACCTCGTGCCCGAGGCCTATGGCCAGCTGCCGGAACGTGCGATCGGCTGGCGCCCGGAGCCCGCGGTCCAGCCCGCGGAAGTGGCGCCGTCCTCGCGTTGAAGGGGTGTCCCGGCGGTGCGGCGCGGCCCGCGCCGCACGCGGCCAATGCCTGTGTCCGCGCCTGCGCGCGCGCCGTGCATGCGATGCGCGAGCGCCGGTTCGCGGGCGCTCGTTGCCTCGGCTCATCGCGTGGCGCGACGCGCTTGCGCCGCGCCGGTGAACTGCACGGCGGTGCTCAGCCGCCCGCCTCGAAGCCGTCCGCGAACACGATGTCCGATCCCCAGGGCAGCGTGAAGGAGCCGCTCGCCGACGCACTGCCCGCGAACGCGCTGTCGACCGCGCGCACGGTCCAGGTATACGCGCCGTCCGGAAGCTGCGCGATGCTCCAGCTCGTCGCGGTCGCGACGCTGCCCGGTTGCGGCAGGCGTTCGGGCAGCGTGAGCGGCACGCCGTCGCGCCAGAGCTCGAGGTCGTAGGTGAGCTGCGCGGGCGGCGTGTGGTCGTCGCCGGCCGCGCTCCAGCCCATCGTCACGACGTCGCCGACGAGTTCGGCATGCAGGCCGACAGGCGCCGCAGGTGCCGCGTTGACCGCGGGGGTCGTATTCCGGAACAGGTGCACCTGTGCCTCGACGAGCCCGTTGCCGCCGGGCACGAAGAAGCCGCCTGCGACGAGGTAATCGAGGTCACCGTCGCCATCGAGGTCGAACCAGGTGAATGCGCCGCCGCGGCCGAGCGAGCCGATCGGCGCCGGCAACTGCACGCCGAGCGGCGTGAAGTCGCCGCCTTCGTTGCCGTAGATCTCGGACTTGCCGACGATCTCCGCATTGCCGACATAGGAGCCCGTCAGCAGCAGGTCGACGTCGCCGTCCGAATCGTAGTCGGCCCAGGTCGCCGCGTTGAAGTCGAGCCAGTCGGCGTCCGGTGCCTGCACCAGCGTTTCGGGCATGTAGCTGCCGCCATCGTTGCGGTAGATGCGCAGCACCGTCTTGTAGGTGTCGTCGGTGTCGAAGATGTTGCCCGCGACGAGGATGTCCGAATCGCCATCGGCATCGGGATCCCCGATGTCGGCGAGGCCATGCTCGATGCGGATGCCGAGCGGATCGTTCGCCGTGAACGTGCCGACGTCGTTGTCGTACAACTTGACGCCGCCGGTTTTCATCAGCGGATCGACGTTCGCGACGAACAGGTCGAGGTCGCCGTCGGCGTCGTCGTCGATCCATGCGCTTTGCGCATTGGTGGTCGGTTCGAGCGCGATCGCGCTGTCGGCGAACAGCCAGCCATCCGCGCCGTCGCTGCCGTCGTTGCGAACGAGCACGGTGCGGAACTCGAATGCGCCTTCGTCGTAGACCGAAGGCAGCAGCAGGTCGGGATCGCCGTCGTTGTCGTAGTCGGCCCAGGTCGCCGAGCGCAGGTCGTAGGTGTCCTCGTAGCCGGAATCCTCCCAGTAGGACGGCAACGGCGTGTCGGTCGCGACGAGCGTGCCTGCGTCGTTGCGGTAGAGCACGGCCGTGCCTTCCGAAGCGACCAGCAGGTCGTGGTCGCCGTCGCCGTCGTAGTCGGCCCAGGACAGGTCGGTCGCTCCCGCGAACACGCCGCCGAGCGGGACTTCCACGGGGTTGAACGACCATCGCCCGCCCGCGCCTTCGCCTTCGTTGAGGAACAGCAGCAGCGTATCGGTCACGCTCTCGTTGTAGACGACGTAGAAGCCCATGACCGCGAGGTCGAGGTCGCCGTCGCCATCGACGTCGGCCGGTGCGATCGAGTTGATCCAGAAGTCGTCGGTATCGGGCGTGACGAACCATGGACCTTCGGTCGGCGTCACTTCCTCGAACACCGGTTGCGCGGCGGCCGGCACGGCCAGCGCCGCGAGCAGCGCGAACAGCATCGCATTCGTCTTCATGGCAGGTCTTCCCGCGGGCATCGCCCGGCATGCGTGCCGGCCATCGTGCCGGCCCGCGTATTGGCTACCTCGCGCGGGTCCGCGGCAAGTGCGGCGTGGGGGAAACCGCCCAGCACGCTTCAGCCGGCGGCCAGCTTCACGCACGCACGTACCGGCTTCGCCGCGTGGAAAGCGCCGTCGGCGGCGTTCAGTCCGCCGGTGCGGTGGCCGGCGCTATACTGCCGGCGCGCCACCCCGGCGTCTTCCGATCCAGAGGTCGTTTCCACTTGGCTACGACGCAGAAGCGCGCCCCCGCGCGCAAGTCCGCAACGCCCAAGGCCGCCAAGGCCCCCGCCCGCGCCGCGAGAAGCGCGGGCAAGCCCGCGTCGAAGGCGACGACTGCGGCAAAAAAGACGCCCCCGCGCGCGGTCGTGAAAAAGGCGGCGCCGACGAAACGGGTCGCCGCGGCCAGGAAGGCGGCTCCGGCGAAGAAGATGGCCCAGCGCAGCGGCAAGGCGGTCGCGCAAGCCGGTCCAGCGAAGTCGCCGCGCAATGCGCGTCCGAAGGTCGCGAAAGTGCTCGATGCGGCCGCACGCCTGCACCAGCTCGTGCGCACCGCGCTCGAAGACCTCAAGGCGAAGGACGTCAGCGAGATCGACGTGCGCGGCAAGAGCGGCGTGACCGACCTGCTCGTGATCGCGAGTGGCACCTCGTCGCGCCACGTGAAATCGATCGCCGACGAAGTCGTGAAGAAGGCCAAGCAGGCCGGCATGCCGCCGATCGGCGTCGAAGGCCAGCGCGAGGCCGAATGGGTGCTGGTCGACCTCGGCGACGTGATCGTGCACGTGATGCTGCCGCGCACGCGCGAGTTCTACGGCCTCGAACGCCTCTGGACCGTCGGCGACAGCGAACCGGAAATGCTCGCGGGCTGATCGGGTCTCCGGACCGCCGCGTCCGCAGCCATCCTTCGATCGCGCAGCGGTCCTTGCGCCCCTTCCCTGATCGCAGGGGAAGGGTCGAAGACCCGGATGGGCCCGCTCTTGATCGTGCTCTGTTCCCTCACATGAAAGCCCGCCTCATCTCGGTCGGCGAACGCATGCCCGCCTGGGTCGCCGACGGCTTTGCCGAGTATGCCAAGCGCCTTTCGCGCGAACTGCCGCTCGAGCTCGTCGAGATCCCGCTCGGCGCGCGCGGCAAGGGCCGCGACTCCGTGCGCGCGATTGCAGATGAAGGCAGCGCAGTGCTCGCCGCGATCCCCAGGGACACCCACGTCGTTGCGCTCGATGGCCGCGGCAAGCCCTGGTCGAGCGAGCAGCTCGCCGAAGAACTCGCGCGCTGGCGCATGCACGGACGCGACCTCGCGATCCTCGTCGGCGGCCCCGATGGCCACGCACCCGACGTCCTCGCGCGCGCGGACCAGCGCTGGTCGCTAGGACCGCTGACGCTGCCGCACATGCTGGTGCGACTCGTCGTCGCCGAGCAGCTCTATCGCGCGGTGTCGATCAATGCGGGGCATCCCTACCACCGGGCGTGACCTCGCCTGTCCGGGCTTGCTGCCTCCGCGCCGTGGGACGACCGCTTGGCGCGGGCCGGACACGCGTGGCGCGCGCAGCGATTGCGCGCGCCACGCGATCGTCACGGCGCGTCGTCGAAGCCGTCGACGAAGATCACATCGAGATTTTCAGGTTCGAGGCGGATCACGTATGACTGCATGCCGCCCGGCCCGAACGCCCATCCGACCAGGGTGTTGCCGTCGGCCGAGATGCCGGTGAGGCCGCCACTCATGTCCCAGCCTGCGGGGATATCGATCGCGTGCTCGGCGAGGAAGTCCGACAGCGTGACGGTGCCGATGCCCTTGCGCCAGACCATCGGCGCGCGCGGCGGCACGTCGAAGAAGCCGGTGCTGCCGACCACGGTGTTGCCGTCGGCGCTGACGCCGAACGCGAACGGCATGCCAGGCACGAGCTGCACGCCTTCACCGGCGCTCCAGCGCCAGGCGCCCGATTCCTCCGGCGAGATGAAATAGCTCGACCCGACCACGAAATCTCCGTCGGCACTGACGGCGCTCGCTTCGCCGACCGCGATGCCGTCGGCGTCCTGCACGTCCATCGGCACGCCGTCGATCCAGATCACGGCGGTGCGGCCGCCGTCGTCCTGGTCATTCCAGCCGACGATCACGCGCCCGTCCGCGCTGATCGCGTTCGCGCGCGAGTAGTTCGAGGGGCGATTGACCGGCAGCGCGGCCATGCCCGCTGCGGCGGTCCACTGGTAGGCGATCGCGGCGCCCGCGAAATCATCCTCGAACGAGAGACCGACCACGGTGTTGCCGTCGGACACCCCGTAGCCCGTCGCGTTGGTGTGCAGAGTCTGGGTCAGCAGCACGGGCTCGGTGCCGACCGGCGCGTACGCGCCGAGGTCACGTCCGCCTTCGATCGCGCCGCCGTCTTCCGGCACGGATCCCGCGATGGTGCCCGCGTCGTTGATGCCCTGCGCGGAGTTGAGTGCCGTGAGCAGGTCTTCCGCGCCGGTCGCCGCGGTCCAGCGGAACGCCGCGGTGTAGGCGATCGAGCCGACCGCGTACTCGCCGTTCGGCGAGACGCCGCTGAGCTGCACGTTCGGCGTCTCGATCGGGATGAACAGCCCCGCGGCCTCAACGGACGCGAGCGGGAACAGGGTGGAAACGGCAATGCAGAGCATCGAACGACGCATGGGAACCCTCGGCAGCTTGAAGACGGACGCCCGCGGCCGACGCGACGGCGGGCACGTGCCGCAAGCGTGGCGCATCGGCCGCCTGTACGGACTCGCGCAGCGATCGCGGCGCATTCGCGCTGCATTCGCGCTGGGTGCAGATGGTTGATTCGAAAGGGATCGTGTCGGACCGGGCGCGGCCGGGGCCCGGTGCGAGGAGCAGCGAGGCGCTCGTGGCAGGCTCAGTCGCCGGCGCCGTGCGCGAGCAGCAGCAGCGGGTCGAGCCGCGTGTCGAACCAGTTGAGGCCCCAGTGCAGGTGGGGACCGCTCGCGCGCCCGGTCTTGCCGACCGCGCCGACGACCTCGCCCTGTTCGACGCGGTCGCCAGCCTTCACGTCGATGCGCGAGAGGTGCAGGAAGTTCGAACTGACGCCATGCCCATGGTCGATCAGCAACGTGCCGCCGGTGAGGTAGAGGTCGGCGTCGACGAACGTGACGATGCCACCGGCCGGCGCCTTGACCGGCGTGCCTTCGGGCGCGGCGATGTCCATGCCCGAATGCGGCGACTTCGGTACATCGCGGCCATCGACGACGTACACGCGCTGGTTGCCGAAGCGGCCACTGATGCGCCCCTGCACGGGCCAGATGAAGTCAGCGAGGAAGTCGCTGCGCGCGTCGTCGCGCGTGCGCGCAGCCACGACGCGCGCCTGTTCGCGCTTGATCCGCTCGGCGACCTCCGGCGGCGGATCCACCGTCTTCGGCGGCACGCCGACGACGCGTTCGATCGGCCACTTGCGCGCGACCACGTCGATCGCGATGCGCTCGCGCGTGCCGTCGGCATGCCGCACGTCGACCTCGACCGGGCCGCGCGCGTCGCGGCCGATGCCGAACACGATCTCGCCGTGCGCACTGACGCGCAGGTCGCGGT
>JAEYZH010000097.1 GCA_023430685.1 Pseudomonadota bacterium
GCACGGGCGGCTTCCGTAGGAGCGCACCCTGTGCGCGATCGCGCGAATCCGAATTGCCGCGCACAACCGGTTTACTGCGCGGATCGCCCACAGGGTGGGCTCCTGCACGGGCGGCTTCCGTAGGAGCGCACCCTGTGCGCGATCGCGCGAATCCGAATTGCCGCGCACAACCGGTTTACTGCGCGGATCGCCCACAGGGTGGGCTCCTGCACGGGCGGCTTTCGTAGGAGCGCACCCTGTGCGCGATCGCGGGAATCCGAGTACCCGTGAACGAACGGTTTCCTGCGCGGATCGCCCACAGGATGGGCTCCTGCACGGGCGGCTTTCGTAAGAGCGCACCGTGTGCGCGAACGCGTGAATCCGCGTGTTGCGCTCAGCCCTGCGCGTGCGCACCGTAGCCGCGAAGGCGCTGGTAGCGTCGCTCGAGCAGGGTATCGGGGTCGATGCCGGCAAGCTCGTCGAGCTGGTTCAGCAGGACCGCCTTGAGCCGCACCGCCATGCCGCGCGGATTGCGGTGCGCGCCGCCGAGCGGCTCGCGCACGATCTTGTCGACGAGGCCGAGTTCCTTGAGGCGCGGCGCAGTCATTGCGAGCGCTTCCGCCGCGTCCTTCGCGCGCTCGGCGGTCTTCCAGAGAATCGAGGCGCACCCTTCGGGCGTGATCACCGAATAGGTGCTGTACTCGAGCATGTTGGTCACGTCGCCGACGCCGATCGCGAGCGCGCCGCCCGAACCGCCTTCACCGACCACGGTGCAGACGATCGGCACGCGCAGCCGCGCCATCTCGAGCAGGTTGCGCGCGATCGCCTCGCTCTGCCCGCGCTCCTCGGCGCCGACGCCGGGGTACGCGCCCGGCGTGTCGATGAAGGTCAGGATCGGCAGTCCGAAGCGCTCGGCCATCTGCATCAGGCGCAGCGCCTTGCGGTAACCCTCGGGACGCGGCATGCCGAAGTTGCGGCGGACCTTGGACTTCGTGTCGCGGCCCTTCTGGTGGCCGATGACCATGACGCTGCGCCCATCGATGCGCGCGAGGCCGCCGACGATCGCGGCGTCGTCCGCATAGGTGCGATCGCCCGCGAGTTCGTGGAACTCCTCGCTGATCACGCCGAGGTAGTCGAGCGTGTAGGGCCGCGCGGGATGGCGCGAGAGCTGGGCGACCTGCCATGGCGTGAGATTGCGGAAGATCTCGGCGGTCTTGGTCTTCAGCTTGCCCTGCAGCGTTGCGACCTCGTCCTCGATGTTGAACGCCTGGCCATGGCTCGCATGGCGCAGTTCCTGGATCTTTGCGTCCAGTTCTGCGATCGGCTGTTCGAAATCGAGGAAGTTCGGGTTCATTCGCGACCGTTCGCGCCGGCGGGGGCGACGCAAAGAGGCGAAGTATAGCGGCTCGGGCAGGGCGGGTCAGGCGCAGGCCGGCCGCGCGGGACCGCGTGCCGCGTCAGTCCAGGGCCATGCCGAACCGCCCGGGGCGCGGCTGCCAGCGGTCGAGGATGTCGGCCGACACCAGCAGCCGGTGCGCGCGACCGATCAGGCGTTCGCGCGGAACCGGCCCGATGTAGCGGGAGTCCTCGCTGTTGTCGCGATTGTCCCCGAGCATGAAGTAGCGATCGGCCGCGAGCGTGATCGGTCCGAAATCGCGTCGCGCCGCGCGCGGCAGGAACTGCACCTCGCGCGAGTCGTCGGCCGCTCGTTCCGTCGCGCGCACGGCCGGTGCGACGTGTCCGCCCCCGAGCGGCTCGTCCACGACGCGCAGCTGTGCGTAGGTCGAAGCCACGCCGTTGACGTGGAGCACGTCGTCGCGCAGCTCGACCGTGTCGCCGGGGATCGCGACGATGCGCTTGATCAGGCGCGTTCCGTCGCGTGGCGACGAGAACGTGACGATGTCGCCGCGGCGCGGGTCGTCCAGGTGCAGCAGGCGGATGTCGGTCAGTGGCAGCTTGAGGTCGTAGGCGAGCCGATCCACGAGCACCACGTCGCCTTCGAGGATCGTCGGGCGCATCGAAGCCGTCGGTACGGGGTTCCAGTCGGCCACCGCGGTGCGGAACACGCCCAGGCACAGCAGGAATGCGAGCAGCCCGCGATGGGCCTTGATCCACTTGCGCATGCGGGCTTCTCCGGCGGGGACGGCGCATGGACTCCGCGGCAGCGCGCCGAGTTCCGCGCGCCGCCCGGTCCGGCGGGCTGCCGGCGCGTCGGCGTCAGCGCAGGGTCCAGACCACGTTCACGCCGACCGAACGCTCCTGCCCGAATGTCGAGAGCTCGTCCGCGGTCGCGTAGTAGTCCTCGTCGAACAGGTTGCGCACGTAGAACTGCAGGTCGAGCGACGGATGGATGCGGTAGCGCAGGTCGGCATCGACGAGGTCCACCGCATCGCGCCCGACTTCCTCGAAGCCCGGCCGGTCCATCTTCCAGCGATGGCTGTAGCGCGCGCCGAGCGTGAAGTCGGAGAAGCTGTACTTCGCCTCGAGTTCGGCCGTGACCGGCGGGATGCCGTAGAGCGGATCGCCGGTCAGCTTGTCTTCGCCGCGCACGAGCGCGAGGCTGCCACGCAACGCGAGGCCGTCGAGCGGCGTCCAGCCGAGCGCCGCCTCGGCGCCCCAGAGTTCGGCCTCGCCGACGTTCGCGTAGCCGTTCACGTCGGGCGCGAGGTCGACGAGCTGGATCAGGTCGTCGACGTCGTTGCGCCAGACATGCACTTCGGTGCCCCAGTCACCCGCATGCCAGGCGTAGCCGAGGTCGACGCCGAGCGAATGCTCGGACGCGAGGTCGGGATTGCCGACCACCTCGCCCTGCGCGGTGACGCCGCTGTAGAAGCGCTCCTCGAGCGTCGCGAAGCGATAACCCGACGACAGGTTCAGCGTCCAGCGGCTGGTATCGGTCGGCGTCCAGACCGCACCTGCGGTGAACGCACTGTCGGAGTCGTCGAGCGTGGCGGCCTCGTGGTCCTGGTCGATCGTGGACCAGCGTCCGCCGAATTCGAGCGCCCACTGCGGCGCGAGCTGCCAGTCGGCGATCGCGAACGCCGACCAGCCGTCCTCGCTTGCGTTGTAGAGGCTGTATTCGCGGTTGTTGACCGAGCCCGACGCGTCATAGGCGGTGACGTCCTTGCGTCCGAGATACTCGAGTCCGATGTTGGTGCTGACGGCTCCGAGCTCGAACGTCTGCTGCACGGTCGCGCCGATATCGAGGCTCTGCACCGCGGCGAACGTGTCGGGCGAGCCCGGACGCCGGTTCCAGGTACCGAGATACTGGTCGTGCGCGTGCACGCTCGCTTCGAAGCCGTCCTCATGGCGCAGGCGCAGGCGGCCGAGCGTGTGCGTGTCTTCGGGATAGGTGGTGTCGCGCGTCGGATAGCGGCTGTTGGACTTGCCGATGTTCTCGGTACGCGAAGGGATTAGCAGGCCGTCGACATCGAACTCGCCGAGCCGGCTGCGGAACTGCAGCGTCGCGCTCTCGCGTTCGAAGCTCGTGTTGAGCGGCACGCCGTCGGCCGATTCGCTGTCGCCCGCGCGGTGGCGCGCGACGCCGATCGACACGTGTTCGGAGCCGATGCCCGCGGCGAGCATCGTTTCATCGCCGCCGGTCGCGTAACCCGCGGAGACGAACGGTGCATCGAACCAGCGCGGCTCGATCGAGATCGCGCCGCCGAGTGCGCCAGGGCCGTAATGGACGACGGCGGGCCCGCGCGTGACGCTGAGATCGCCGAGCAAGGCCGGTTCGACGAACGCGACGGGCACGCCTGCGCGCCGCTGCGCGGTCACCGGCATGCCGCCGACGAGGATCAGGATGCCGTTGGCGCCGCTGCCGCGGATCGAGAACGTCTCGAACAGCCCGTTCTGGCCGGTCGCGCCGACGCCGGGCACGCGCGTGATGAGGTCCTGGAAGTCCTGCGGCGCGGCGATCGCGTCCTGGTACGTCAGGGTTTCGGTCGCGAGCGCGGAGGGCCAGTCGGCCGCGGTGCCCTTGGCGGTCACGGTCACGGCTTCGCCGACCCAGGTCGAGCCGCCATCGGGCGCGGCGTCGGGCGACGCGGCGTCGACGGCGGCCTCCGCCTCGGGATCGGCCCCCGAATCGGCCGCATGCACGGGGACCGCGGCGCAGGCCGCAAAGGAAAAGGCAGCAGCGATCGCGCTGCGCAGCAAGGTCGGCGTCACGTGGTGTTCCCCGGGGCTGAGCGCCGCAAGAGGCGGCACAAACCCCCGAGTCTAGGCAAATCCGTCCGCTCCATGATCCGTCCACGGACGGACCCGGCATGCGCCGATCGGCGCAACGTTGCGCGGTGGGTCTCGCGCCTTCGGCGCTGCGACCCACCCTACGAAAGGCGCTCGCCACGTAGGGTGGAACGCAGCCGCGCAGGCCCGTAGGGTGGAACGCAGCCGCAACGCGGCGAGTTCCACCATCGCGATCTCGACGACGCTCGCGGCGATGCCGAACGTTCCGCGGTGGGTCTCGCGCCTTCGGCGCTGCGACCCACCCTGCGAAAGGCGCCCGCCGCGTGGCGTGGAACGCGGCCACGTCGGGTGGAACGCAGCCGCAACGCGGCGAGTTCCACCATTACGATCTCGACGACGCTCGCGGCGATCCCGAACGTTCCGCGGTGAGTCTCGCGCCTTCGGCGCTGCGACCCACCCTGCGAAAGGCACCCGCCGCGTGGCGTGGACCGCAGCGGCTCAGCCGAACACGATCTCGGCCGACACCACGCCCTCGAGCGAGCGCAGGCTGTCGCGCAACGCAGGACTTGCGCGCACGCGCCAGTCCGCGCCGAGCTCGAGTTCGGCGCGCCCGCGCGCATTGTGGTAGTCGAGCCGGACCGGCGTGTTGCCGCCACGGTGACCCGCGAGCGCGCCGTGCAGGCGCGCGACGAACGCGGCGTCGACACCGTTCAGCCGCAGCCGCACGAGGCGCGCGCGTCGTTCGCAGGCCGCCTCGATCGTCGACACCTGCTGCACGCGCAACTGGAAACCGCCCGAGAAGTCGTCGATACCCAGGCCGCCTTCGAACACGAGGATCGCGTCGCGCGTGAGCAGAGGGCCGTACTCGATCCAGGTCTCGCGGTAGAGCACCGCCTCGAACCGGCCCGAGCCGTCCTCGACGGTGACGAACGCGCGGTTGTCGCCCTGCTTGCGCAACGCGACCACCGATCCGGCCAGCGCGAACGATTGCATGTCCGCGAAGCGCTGCCGACCCTCGCGTGCGGGCGGCTTGTAGTGCTTGTCGATGTCGCCGATCGCGCAGGTCGTGACCGGCGCGAGCAGGTCGCGCCATGCATCGGTCGGATGGCCGGAGAGGTAATGGCCGAGCGTGTCGCGTTCGCCCGCGAGGCGCTGCGCGATCGGCCATTCGTCCACCTGCGGCAGCGCGAGCGTCGATGCGGCGGCCGGCATGGCCGCGCCGAACATGTCGTTCTGCCCGGCCTGCGCATCGCGTGCCTGCTGTTCGGCAGCGCGCATCGCCTCGGGCAGCTGCGCCATCATGCTCGCGCGGTTCGGCGCGAGCGCGTCGAGCGTGCCGGACAGGATCAGCGCTTCGAACACGCGCTTGTTGAGGCGCGTCGGGTCCACGCGCCGGCAGAAGTCCGCGAGGTCGGTGAAAGCGCCATCGCGGCGCGCGTCCACGATGTTCTCGACCGCGCCGCGACCCACGCCCTTCACCGCGCCGAGGCCGTAGCGGATCGTCTTCGCGTCGGTCGCCTCGAACATGTAGGTGGAGGCATTGATCGCGGGCGGCAGCACCTCGAGTCCGAGCGCGCGCGCCTCGCCGAGGAAGTTGACGACCTTGTCGGTGCTGTCCATGTCCGAGGACAGCACCGCGGCCATGAAGTGCGCCGGATGGTGCGCCTTGAGCCACGCCGTCTGGTACGAGACCAGCGCGTACGCGGCTGCGTGCGACTTGTTGAAGCCGTAGCCGGCGAATTTCTCCATCAGGTCGAACACGGCGTCGGCCTTCGCCTCGCTGACGCCGTTCTTCGCGGCGCCCTCGCGGAAGATCGCGCGGTGGCGGGCCATCTCCTCGGCCTTCTTCTTGCCCATCGCGCGGCGCAGCAGGTCGGCGCC
>JAEYZH010000100.1 GCA_023430685.1 Pseudomonadota bacterium
ACACCGACGCACGCCTCGCCCTGCTCGTGCTGTACGCGCTGGTGCTGTCGCCGCTCGCGCATGCCGTGCTCGTCAACCGTTGCCTGCGCGCATTGCTCGCGGATGCGCGCAGCCGGCGCGCGCGCGCACCCGGCGACGAGGCCGATCCCGACATCGTGCCGGTCACGGTGCCGGTGCTCCCGACCGGCATCAGCCAGCGCGAGCTCGACAGCACGCTGCTGTGCGCGGTGCATTCGATCCAGGTCGACCTGGCGCTCGCCGCGCTCGAGCGCGGCGGCGATCCGAACGCGCTGCCGCCGCCGAGCCAGCGCGACCAGCGCAGCGCGCTGCTGGTCGCGGCGACGCTGCCCGACCTGCGCCTGCTGCGCGCGCTGATCGCGCGCGGCGTCGACGTGAATCGTGCGGTGGGCGGCGTCACGCCGCTCGTCGCAGCGACGCGCGACAGCTACGAAGGTCGTCCCGAGGCCGTCACGACGCTCTTGGCCAACGGCGCCGACCCGCGTACCGCCGACGCGCAGGGCAATACCCCACTGCACCACGCGGCGCGCGGCGTCGATGCAGGCATCGCCGCCCTGCTCGTCGACGCGGGTGCCGAGGTCGATGCGGTGAACGCGGCCGGCTGCACGCCGCTCGCGATCGCCTGCGGCAACGCGAACTGGGCCATCGCGGAGTTCCTGCTCGAGCGCCGCGCGCACCCGCATCCACCCTCGGCGCAACCCGCGATCGTGCACGCCGCGGGCGTCGCCGACGACGACCCGGCGGGGGTCAAGCTGCTGCTGCGCCGGCGCGCGGCAGTCGATGCGCGCGCCCCGCTCGAGCGCACCGCGCTGATGACGGCCGCGCTCGCGGGCCATGCGCGCATCGTCGAGGCGCTGCTCGCCGCGGGTGCCTCGGTCGACCTTGCCGACGATCGCGGCACCACCGCGCTGATGGAAGCCGCGCGCTCGCGGGTGGTCGCCGCGATCGATGCGATCGGCCGGCGCAAGCCCGAGCTCGACCGCATCGACGGCAGCGGACGCACCGCGTTGATGATCGCCTGCCAGTCGCGACAGTCCAACGAAGACGCGGTGCGTGCGTTGCTGACGCTCGGCGCCGATCGCGCCTGCATCGGTGGCGACGGCAAGCGCGCGCTCGACCATGCGGCGAGCGCGGGGCGCTGGCACATCGTCGCGCTGCTCGATCCGGAGTATCCACTGCCGAGCACGCTCGGCGGCCCCGGCATCGCGGGACAGGAAGCGCATGCGGACCACCTGCTCGATGCACTGCGCTTCGGCCACTGGAACGTCGCGGCGGAATTCGTCGGCGTGCTCGCGCAGTGGCCGCCCGAGGCGCTCGCGGACCTCTGGCTCGACCTGTCCGATCCCGCGCATGCGGCCGCGCGTGACTGGCTCGCCAATCACGGCCTCGATCCGGCCGCGCGCGTCTCCAACGGATCGACCCTGCTCGATGCGCTGGTCGATCGCCTGCCCGCGAGCCGCAGCGCCCTGCGCGAATTGCTCGCGCGCGGCGCGCCGACCGGCGGCGCAGGCCTGCTCGCGCGCGTGCTCGCGAGGGGCGCCGACCCGAACGACGCGGACATGCGCACGCTCGCGCATGACCTGCTGCAACGGGGCGCGGACTGGTGCGGCTGCGCCGACCAGCGTCGCAGCGCGCTGCACCTCGCGGTCGCGGTCGGCGACGTCGAGCTGGTGCGCGCCCTGCTCGATCGCGGCGCGGATCCGAATGCGCGCGATGCGCAAGGTCGCGGCGCGTTGCATCTGGCGGTCGTGCGCGGCGACGCCGTCGCGTTGCCGCTGCTGCAGGCATTGGTCGCCGCGGGCGCGGATCCGGAACTCGCGACCGCGGTCGGAGAGACGCCACTCGGGCTCGCGCTCGGAGCGAATCCCGCGCATGCGCGCTGGCTCGGCTGGACCGGCTGGCGCCTGCCGCGCCGCCGGCTGCAACCGTCCGACCTCGTCGCGGCAGCGGCCGCGGGCGACCTCGAAGCGGTCGCGCGCCTGCTCGAACTCGGCCTGCCGATCGACGCGACCGATGCGCAGGGCGCGACGGCGCTGATCCGCGCGGCAGGCTCCGGCCACGCGGCGCTGGTCGTGCACCTGCTCGACGCGGGCGCGGACACGCGCTGCATCTCGCGCTCGGGCATGCACTGCCTCGCGGCCGCGGTCGCGGCGCGTCGCGAAGCGGTCGTGCGCACCCTGCTCGAACGACGCATGCCGGCCGACTTGCCGATCGCGGGTGGCGGCAGCGCGCTGACCCTCGCGGCCGCGCTCGGCGAACCCGCGATCGTCGACGCATTGCTGGAATCGGGGGCGCGCGCGGACGCGACCGACGAAGCGGGCGTGACGCCGCTGCAGGCGCTCGCGCAGCACGCGTTCGGCGGCGGCGACGGCGCACGCGTGCGCGCGGTGCTCGACCGCCTGCTCCAGGCCGGTGCGCGCCTCGACGCGTGCAACGACGAGGGCCAGGACGCATTACTCGTGCTGCTCGGCGCGCGCGCGCAGCCGGGCACCGCGTGCGACGCCGAGCAGATCCGTTCGCTCGCCGAGTACCTGCTGCAACTCGGCGCGAGCGTGCACACGCAGGACCGGCGCGGCGTCGGCGTGCTGCATGCCTGCGCGCTGCACGGACTGCTCGGTTGCGCGCGCCTGCTCAAGGCGCACGGTGCGAGCATCGATGCGCGGGACGCATTCGGCCGCAGCGCGGCCGACGTCGCGGCGCTGCTCGGTTATGTCGACGTTGCGGGCGAGCTCGGCCTGGTACAGGCGAGCCGCGTGCCGGGCGTGCGCCAGACGCTGCGCCGACCCGCGCGCGCGCCCGACTGAGCGCGGCGCGTCAGGACTTCATGCGCCGATAGAGCGGCCACGGCAGCGCGCGCACGATCGCCGCGATCAGCGCGAACCGCCGCGGCAGGTACCAGCTCGCCGAGCCACGTCCGAGCCGTGCGACGACGATGCGCGCGACCGCGCGCGGCTCGACCGCCGCGGCCGGCAGGGGCAGGCCCCAGGTCAGGTTGGTCGCGAGGAATCCGAGCCGATACAGGTGCACGCGCAGTTCGCCCGGCGCGTGCGCGTGGCGCAGGCTTTCATGCAGCGATTCCAGCGCGCGCTTGCACGCCGCGTAGACGATGTTGCGGCTGCGCCCGCGTGCGGCCGCGATGCTGCCGAACAGCACGACGACGCCGCGCGCCTCGCGCAGCCGCGGCAGCAGGCCGTGCACGATCGCGAGCGGTGCGTGCAGGTTGATCGCGACCAGTTCGCCGATGCGCGCGGCGTCGAGCGTGCCGTCGTCGGCCGCGCTCGACCACCCGATCGGCAGCAGCAGCGCGTCGAGTGGCCGCGGCATCGCCTCGAGCGACGCCGCGATGCGCGCGGCGGGATCGGCTTCGCGCGCGAGATCGAGCGCGAGTGCGCGCGCGTCGACGCCATGGCGCAGGCGCAGGTCGGCCGCGACCGCTTCGACGTCACGCGGGTCCGAGGCGACCAGCAGCAGGTCATGGCCGTTGCGCGCGAGTTCGGCCGCGAGCGCGCGCCCGAGGCCGCTGGACGCGCCGACGACGAGCGCGGTCACAGGCGCAACCTGCGCGACAGTTCGGAGCGGTAGACGCCGGCGCGGTCGTGCCCGCGCAAGCGCGCGCGCGCTTCCTCGAAGCCCGCGATCGCGGCGCGCACCGCATCGGCGTCGAGACTCGAATCCTTGACCAGGTTCGGCCTTCCGCCGTGCGCGGTCGCGATCGCCGCGAGTGTCTCGAGGAACGCGCGCTGGCCGGATTCCGTCGGCGCTGGCAGGTGCAGCGCGAGCGCGATGCCGCTGCCGTCGAAGCGAAGATCGGTCGCTTCGCCCGCGAACAGCTTGCTCGCGACCAGCGCGATCCGCGGTTGCGCGCGCGCGACCGCGTCGGCCAGCGCCGCCGCGAACGGTTCGAAGCGCGCGTGTGGCAGCAGCCACTGCGCCTCGACCATGCCCGCGCGGCCATGGCCCGCGAAATAGGTGCGCGCATCGTTGAGCGGGAACAGCGCGTCGAGCAGTGCGAGCGGCGCCTGCCCGGCGCGGCACCAGCGCCATTGCAGCCAGCCGTTGGCGAGCGCGATACCGGCGCGGTTCCAGAGCGCGAACGGCAGCGGCGCGATGCGGTCGGGCAGGTCGCGCACGCGCGGCCGCGCACGCCCGCCGCCGACATCCGGGCCGTCGACCGCACCGTCGCTCGCGAGGCCGATGCGGATCACGCCGCGGCCGAACTGCGTGGCACGACCGTCGTGCCATCCGTACAGCACCGGCGCATTGCCGGCTTCGCGCAGCACGCGCGCGGCTTCGGACAGGTTCGCCACCGGCACGCGCCGCAGCACCAGTGCCGCGGGCGGTCGCGCGAGCCGCAGCGTCGCGTGCACGATCGTGCCGGTGAGCCCGAAGCCCGCGAAGCTCGCCTCGAACAGTCGCGCTTCGCGCGTGCGGTCGGCGACCAGGATGCCGCGGCCGGGTCGATGCAGCGCGAACGACTCCACCCATGCGCGGAAGGTGCCGTCACGCGCGGGATTCTTGCCGTGAACGTCGGCGGCGATGCAGCCGCCGATGCTCGCGCGCGGATGGCCCGGCGTCACCGGCAGGTACCAGCCGTGCGCGAGCGCGAAGCGCTGCACGTCGCCGACGCGCGCGCCGGCTTCGACCACGAGCCGGCCGTGTTCCGCATCGAAGCCGAGCAGCCGATCGAATGCCGAGAGCTGCTGGGTCGTCGCGCCATCACCGAAACTCGCGGCGACGTACGACACGCCGCCACCGCGCGCGATGCGCGGTTCGTCCGCGCGCAGCGCATCGAGCAGGCGATAGCGGTCGGGATGCTGCACCTCGCACGCGGCGCGGAACTGGCGGTCGAAGCTCTCGAGCTCCACGCGCGCGATCGCGTGCCCGCGCGCGCCGCTCGCGCGCGTCATCGCGGACGGACCGCGCAGGCGGCAGCGGCCCGCGGCATCGCGCGCGCGCTGCAACGCGGTCGGGTCAGGCCCGCGCGCACTTCCGTCGTCGTCGCGCGCGGGCCGGCGTGCAGGAGGCTCTGGTGTGCCACGCGTGCTCCATCGAGTCGCGCCGATTATGGCATGCGGGGGCGGACACGACCGCGCGAAGCGCGCGGTCGCAGCCGCTGAGATGCGTGCGCACGATCGTGGCCGGGCCCACGCGACGCGGCTTCAAGTACGTCGCATGCGATCCACTCACGGAGCCCTCCATGTTCGTCGCCGATCTCGTCGTTCCGCCACCCTCGCCACGCGCCCCCTCGCGTGCATCGTTCGCATCCGCGCCACGGCCCGCGGCGCCGCACGCGGCACCGTTCGCGTTGCCCGGCCTGCTCGGCTGGCTCGGCTGCGGCAGCCTCGCGCTCGCCCTGCTGCCGGCTTCACCCGCGCGCGTCGAGCTCGGCGCAACGCTGCCGTTCTGGCTCGTCGGCGCGCCCTTGCTGAATCTCGCGTGGTTGCTGCGGCGTCCGGTCGCCAGCGCCTGCGTGCGGGTTGCCAAACGCCTGCACGCGCAGGCGCGCAGTCAGCGAAGGGGCGCGCGGCGCGTGCCGCCGCGCGCCTCCGCCTCGAGCCAGCCGCGCAGGTCGAGCATCGCGTAGTCGCGGTCTTCGATGCGTTCCACCGCGGGTAGCGCCTCGAGCAGGCGCCATGCTGCGCGCACCGCGGGCGCCACCTCGTGATCGGACTCGCGCGCGCCAGGCAGTGGCAGGATCAGGAAGCGGATCGACTGCGCGCGCAGGAAGCCGATGAACGCGTCGCGATCGGCCAGGTACTCCGGTCGCGAGAACGCGATCGTCGCGAGGTGTTCGAAGCGACCCGGCAGCCAGAAGCTCGCGGGCTCGCGCGCGTAACCCACGCTGCGCGCCGAATCGGGTTCGGCCTGCAGGCGCGTCCCGATCGCGCCGAGGCCGGCCGCCGCGAGTACGCCGGGCCGTTGCTTGCGCAGGCCTTTCCAGTTGCGCCCGAGATCGAAGTCGAATGCGCGCGTGCCCGGCGTCCACCCGCCACTGATGAAGGCGTAGCCGGCCTGGAACGCCGCGAATGCCGGCAGGCACGCGAGCGCCGCGATCAGCACGAGCGGTCGCGACGCGCCGGCGCGGAACAGTGCGACAGCCGACAGCAGGATCGCGGGCAGCAACGCATAGAGGAAATAGTTTCCGTCGCTGCCGCGCGCGTGGTAGCGCACGCCGATCGCGAGTACCGCACCGGTCGTCGCGAGTGCCAGCAGCAGCCAGTGCAGCGCGACATCGTCCCGCGGCGGCCGCGCCGGGTCCCGGCGCGCGGCCAGCCGCAGCGCGAGCGCAACGAGCGCAGCCCACAGCCACGCGTTGCCGGTCCATCCGACCACGATGTGCGGCATCCGTTGCGGGCGGAACCACCAGTCGAGCAGCAGCATCGGAATGTCGCTCCAGACCTGCGGATAGGTCCATTCGAGCGTGCCCGCGGGTTCGGCCAGTTCGAAACCGAGCCGGGTCCAGAGCGTGAACAACGGGTCCGGGCCGATCGTCGGCATGCCCGTGAGCCACCAGGTGCGCGCGGTGACCAGCGCGGCGACCGCGAGCGCCGCCACGCAGGCCGCGATCGCGAGGCGCGTCTCGCGCAGGTCGATCGCGGCGGCCGGCGCGGTGCCGCGAAGACGCCATGCCGCCACGAGCGTGGCGAGCACGAGCACCCCGACATACGGAATCGCGGTGAGCTTGGCGAGGCAGGCGAGCGTCGCGCAGGCCAGCATCCAGGCGGCGTCGCGCAGTGCGAGCGTGCGTGTGAACGCGGCCGCGGCGAGCGTCGCGAGCAGGACGAACAGCAGCGCGGCCACATCGGGCTTGGGGGTCGTCGCATTCGCGAGCGCGGGCAATGTCGCGACCAGCAGCAGCACGGGCATGCGCGCGCGCGCGGGCAGGCCGAGGCGCGCGGCGAGCACGCCGCTGGCGAGCAACACGAGCACGTACAGCCAGATCGTGATGCCGGAGACCACGCTCGCGTCGCCGATGCCTGCCATCGGCAGCGTGAAGAGCTCGTGGAGCTTCGGGAAATAGTGAACGGGCGACACCAGCCCGAGCGGTTCGAAGATCGTGGAGCCCGGGACCAGCACGCTCTCCGCGCGCAGGCCGTACCAGAGCGAGTCGTGGCCGAACGCGACCTTGCTGCGTGCGTACAGCACGGCGAACCAGGTCGCGAACACCGCGTACCAGGCGCGGTCCGGCGCTGCGGCAGCGTGCAGGCTTCGCCACGCGTACACGACGAACGGCGCGTGGCCGCCGAACGCCGCCGGCAGCGCGAGCAGCAGCGTCAGCGCACGCAGCGCGCCGATCGAGCCCGCACCACAGGCCGAAGCGCTCCACGCGAGCAGGCTCCATGCGAGGAATCCGAGCGTGAACGCGTGCAGGTAGGCCGCGGCATCGGTCGGTGGCGACAGACCGAAGCGGCGCCGGATGAACGCGCCGAGGCCGATGATGACCTCGATGTACAAGAGGTCCAGCAGCAGCGGGATGTCGACCGCATGGCGGCGCAGGTAGAGCGCGAATGCGAGCGCCGGCAACACGAGCAGCCATCGGTTGCGCGGCGCGAATGCGAACACGGCCGCCGCGATCGCCGCGACCACTGCGGCCTCGACTGCGCCCTGCCAGGCGGCGGGTTGCTGCATGTGCCACGAAAACGGCCCGCGAGCGAGCAGCTGCCACGCGGGTACGACGATGAAGGCCGTGGCGGACAGCAGGAGGACCGCGACGGCAGCGAGCGTCGTGCGTGTCATTCTTCGCTTTCCGAGAACGCGCAGGGGGCGTGCAGTCTAGACGAAGGTGGCGTCGGTTTCGTTGCGCGCGTTCAAGCGCGCAGTCCGAGTCGCTTGCGCTCCATGCGGCGCAGGAACTCGTCCATGATGCGCCGGTACAGGTCGTCGCCGAGATAGGCGTCTTCGACGCCGGCGTCGATCGAGGGATTGTCGTTGACCTCGATGATCGCGGTGCGCTCGCCTGCCTGCTTGAGATCGACGCCATAGAGGCCGTCGCCGATAGGCGCGGTCGCCCGCAGCGCGAGCTTGAGCACCTCGGCGGGCACCGAACGCACCGGCAGCGTCTCGAAGCCACCCGATTTCGCGGTGCCCTTCGCGCCATGGTTGTAGATCTGCCAGTGCCCGCGCGACATGTAGTACTTGCACGCGTACAGCGGCTCGCGGTTGAGGATGCCGATGCGCCAGTCGAACTCCGTGAACATGAATTCCTGCGCGAGTACGAGCGCGGTGTGCTGGAACAGGTCGTCGGCCGCCTTGCGCAGCTGCGCCGCGTCCTCGACCTTGACGATGCCGCGCGAGAACGAGCCGTCCGGGATCTTCAGCACGATCGGGAAGCCGAGGAGTTCGGGCAGCCCGGCGAGCTTCTTCGCGTCGTCGCGATAGAGGATTTCGGTGCGCGGCGTCGGCAGCTTGCGCGACTTCATGAGGTCGTGCAGGTAGATCTTGTTGGTGCACTTCAGGATCGAGCCCGGGTCGTCGATGACGACCATGTCTTCCTTCTCGGCCTTGTTCGCGAAGCGGTAGGTGTGGTTGTCGAGCGCGGTGGTTTCCCGGATGAACAGGCCGTCGTACTCGGCGAGGCGGCTGTAGTCGTTCTTCGCGATCGGATCGACCTCGATCCCGAGTTCGGCGCCGGCTTCGACGAACGCCTTGAGCGCGCGCTTGTTCGAAGGTGGCATCGGGTCGGCCGGGTCGGCCAGCATCGCGAGGTCGAAGCGGAACTTGCGGCGCGCGCGCGGCTTGCGCCAGAGCTTCTTGGAGAACTTGTCGAGCGACTGCGCGAACGCGTCCTCCTGCTCGTCCGACAGCGTATGCAACCCGGTCGGCTTGATCGCCGCGATCTGCCACACGCGCTCGCGCTCGAACTCGATGCGCAGGATCGGGCACGGGAACAATTCGAATACCTGGCGCGCGAGGTCCTCGAGCGACGGATACGAGGTTTCGCCGAAGTAGACGAGGATGCCGAGGTCGGTGGTATCGCGCCCGCCGGCCGGCAGGAAATTGCCGAGGCGCGCGTTGAGGTCCTCGATGTCGAGGCCGTACAGCGAGCGCCGGCGCAGGTCGTTGATCGCGCGCACCGACGGGATCACCTTGTGTCCGCGCGCCTCGGCGAGCAGCGATACGTAATAGCCGGTGCCGAGGTACTTGTAGCTGCGGCACAGGTTGATGACCTGTGTGCGCTCGTCCTCGTTGCCGATCGGCTCCTTGAGGTAGTCCTGCGCGGTGACGACATTGTCGGACGGGTAGTAGGAACCCCAGTCCGAGGCCTTCTCGACGACGATCAGCAGGCGGCTCATGCGCGGACACCGTCGGCGAAGCGCGGCGCGTGCGCGCGCGTGCGTGGAACGGTCGGATGGAAGGCGTGCGGGCGCATGGCGTGGCCGCGGAGTCTGCCACGTTCGCGCGCGTTCGGGCAGGGCGGCGCGCGCGGATGAAGCCGGTGTGAACGGCGCGAGCGCATTCCGTTGCCGCGCGCGGCGCGAGGGCCTACGCTGCGCGGCCGTGCCCGCGCCCGAATCCACCGTTCCGACTGCCGCGAGCGAAAGCCTGCTCGTGCGGCGCGCGCTGCCCGCAGACCTCGCGGCGCTGGTCGAGCTCGAGCACGCGAGCTTCGCGGGTGATCGCCTGAGCCCGCGCCAGTGGCGCCACCACCTGCACAGCGCGAGCGCCTGGGTGCTGGTCGGCGCGCAGGGGCGACGCGTCGCGGGCGCCGCGGTCGTGTTCTTCCGCAGCGGCAGCCGCGTCGCGCGCCTCTACTCGCTCGCGGTGTCCGAACGCGAGCGCGGCCGTGGACTCGGCGCGCGCCTGCTCGAAGCAGTCGAACGCATCGCGCGCCGTCGCCGCTGCGACCGCCTGCGCCTCGAGGTCCGCCGCGACAACCTGGCGGCGCAGCGCCTCTACGAACGCCGCGGATTCCACCGCATCGCCGAAATTCCTTCCTACTACGAAGACGGCGAAGACGCGATCCGCTACGAGAAGCCTCTCGCGTGATGCGCGCGCGGCGACTGGGCCCGACCGTGCAGGCTGAAGGAGCAACAGCGTTTCGACACGGAGCACGCAGGGCAAACTGGGAAGCGCAAGCGCTCGTTCACCGACGCGCTTTTCCTGCGCGTGCTCCGTTTGCCGGTGTCGAAGGCTTTCCTGCGTGTGGTCCACGGTCGGTACCGCCCGCTGCGGACGGCCGCTCGGGCCGCAGCCAGAGCCACAGCGAGACGACGGCCATCCATGCGATGCCGATCGCGGCCCACCTCGGAGACGCGAATGCGAGCAGCAGCGCGCCGCTCGACGCCATCATCAGCGTCGCGAGCCATTTCGCGCGCCGGCCGACCGCGCCGTATGCCTGCCAGTCGCGGATCATCGGACCCGTGCGCGCGTCGGCGAGCAGGCGCGCGTACAGGCGATCCGAGCCACGTGCCGCGGCGAATGCAGACAGGAGCACGAACGGAACCGCCGGCAATCCGGGCAGCACCACGCCGATCGCAGCGAGCCCGAGCGCGATCCACGCGAGCAGCCACCAGGCCCAGCGCAGGCGCGCACGTCGCGGTGGCGGCGCCGGATCCGGTCCGGGCACGCTCAAGGCGCGAACCAACCCGCCGCGCGCAGCGCTTCGGCAGTCGCCGCGTCGGCCGGCCGCGCGACGAGGCCGCCGCTCGCGGCGAGCGTCACGGTGTAGCGACCACCGTCGACCATCGGCAACCAGGCGGCGCTGCCGTAATCGGCGTCGATCATGTCGATCCGGTCCGGCAGGCCGCGCAGCAGCAGCCATGGATCGATCGACGTCGCGGGATCGGCGAGCGCATGCACGGTGTAGGGCCCCGACTGCGCCTGCTCGATCGACCGCCAGCGCCCGCCGATCCGCTCGAGGCGATACAGCGGCGGCGCGCCGAGCACGACCGCGGTGGTCTTCCACTTGATCACGCGCGCATCGAGCTGCCAGTCGTCGCCCTGGATCTCGACCTCGCGCCGGGTGCCATCCGGCAACTCGACGCCGACGGCGAAGCGCTGCGCATCGAGCGCGCGCGTGTCGAGCGTCGCG
Organism: Pseudomonadota bacterium; assembly: GCA_023430685.1. Taxonomy (GTDB): domain Bacteria; phylum Pseudomonadota; class Gammaproteobacteria; order Xanthomonadales; family Rhodanobacteraceae; genus Dokdonella_A. The sequence continues at coordinate 11,051 of JAEYZH010000100.1, forward strand.
ACCAGCGCCTCCTCCGCGAGGCGGCGATAGCCGAGCAGCGCGGTGCCGACCAGCGCCGCGAAGCCCGCGCAGGCGAGCAGTGCCAGGGCGACGAGAAGCCGCCCGGTCCCACCCATACGACGCCGCGCGCGCCACGAGCGCCCCGCACCGCGCATCGACAGCAGCGCGAACAGCACGAGCAGGACGGCGAGTCCGTATGCGGTCGCGAGGAACGGAGTCAGGGACATGCGCAGAGCATACCGGCTACGCGGGTGAACGACCGCTATACTCGCGCCGGAACGCCCGGAGTCGTGCATGGCCCCTTTCGCCCCCCATCGGTTTTCCGCGCGCATCGCGCTCGTGCTGCTGGCTGCACTGCTGTTGTCGGCCTGCGGCAACAAGGGTCCGCTCGTGCGGCCTGCGCCGGACACGCCCGCGGCCGCCGCGACCGGCTGACGCGCGATGCGCTTCAGCAAGATGCACGGGCTCGGCAACGACTTCGTCGTCGTCGATTGCCGCACGCATCCGTTGCCGATCGACGCCGACGGCATCCGCCTGCTCGGCGACCGCCACTTCGGTGTCGGCTTCGACCAGTTGCTGACGATCGAACGCGCGCGCGATCGTTCCTGTGCGTTCGCCTACGGCATCTGGAACACCGACGGCACGCGCGCGCGGCAATGCGGCAACGGCCTGCGCTGCGTCGCGCGCTGGCTTGCGCGCGACGGTGCGATCGGGCTCGGCGCGACGCGGCTCGAAAGTCCATCGGGGCCGGTCGCCGTCGAGGTGCTCAACGATGGCCACGTGCGCGCGGACATGGGCGAGCCGCGCTTCGAGCCCGCGGCGATTCCGCTGCTCATCGACGGCATCGGCGCGCAGGACGAGTACACGATCGCGGCGGGCGGCATGCCGCTGCGCGTCGGCGCCGTTTCCATGGGCAATCCGCATGCGGTGCTCGAGGTCGCGGACGTTTCGCAGGCTGCGATCGATGAGCTCGGACCGCGCATCGAAACCGCGGCCGCGTTTCCCGACGGCTGCAATGTCGGTTTCGCCGAGGTGCGCGCGCGCGCCGCGATCCGGCTGCGCGTCTGGGAGCGCGGGGTCGGCGAGACGCTCGCCTGCGGCAGCGGTGCCTGTGCGGCGGTTGCGGTGCTGCGCCGGCGCGGGCGGCTCGATGCCGAGGTGCGTGTCGCGCTGCCGGGCGGCGAGCTTTCGATCGAATGGCAGGGACCCGGCCAGCCGGTCTGGATGACGGGTCCCGCAACCTTCGTGTTCGAGGGCGAGTTCGGCGACAATGGCGCGCAGCGCTGAACGCGTGCGCGCGAGGATGAGGCAGTCATGAGCGAACTCAGCATCAAGGAAGGCCTGGACGCGATGGAAGTCGCGAGCTACCTGCGCCAGCACCCGGAATTTCTCGGCGAGTTCCCCGACATCGCGATCGCGCTCGTGCTGCCGCGCGAGCACGGCCAGGCCGCGTCGCTCGCAAGCTACCAGCTCGACGTGCTGCGCGACAAGAATCGCGACCTCGCGCGCCGCCTGCACGAACTGGTCGAGATCGCGCACGAGAACGAGGCGCTGATGGTGCGCGTGCACACGCTGACGCTCGCGCTGATGCGCGCGCACACCCTGCCCGAGACCGCGAGCGCGGTGGTCGCGGCGCTGACCGAGGACTTCCACACCGATCTCGTGCGCCTCGTGCTGTTCCGCGCCGATCCGCAATTGCCGGCGGCGGAATGGCTGATCGCCGAGCCCGGCGGCGCTCCGGCGTTCCCTGCGTTCTCGGAGTTCCTCAAGCGCGCCGAACCCTTGTGCGGGCGCCTGCAGCAGGACAAGCTCGATGCGTTGTTCGGCGCGTCCGCGGCCGACGTGCAATCGGCGGTGCTGCTGCCGATCGGCAACTCGGGCATGCTCGCGATCGGCAGCCATGACCCGAACCGCTTCCATCCAGGCATGGGCACGGTGTTCCTGAAGCTCATCGGCGAGGCGGTCTCGACCGCACTCGCGCGCTTCGCGCCAGGCTGAGATGGACGCGGCTGCCCGCGTCGACGGACTCGGCGGCGCGGTCGACCGCTTCCTCGCGTGGATGCGCGACGAGCGCCGTTGCTCGCCGAGCACGGTCGAACACTACGCGCATGCGCTCGCGGCGCTCGCAGCGCACGCGGAGCAGGCGCAGCTTGCGCGCTGGCGCGACTTCCGCGCCGACCAGGCGCAGTCACTGCTGGCCGAGCTGCATCGCCGCCGCGCTTACGCACCCGCGACACTGCGCGCGACCGCGTCGGCCTGGCGCAGCTTCTTCCGCTGGCTCGCGCGCGAAGGCGAGGCCGGCACCAATCCCGCGGTCGGCCTGCGCGCGCCCAGGCTCAAGCGCAAGCTGCCGCAGGTGCTCGACGCCGACGAGATGGCGCAGCTGGTCGAAGTGCCCGGCGACGACGCCGACGCGGTGCGCGATCGCGCGCTTCTGGAACTGCTGTACTCGAGCGGGCTGCGCGTCGCGGAACTCTGCAGCGTGCGCTGGCGCGACCTCGATGCGCACGACGGCACCCTGCGCGTGACCGGAAAAGGCAACAAGACCCGCATCGTGCCGGTCGGCACAGGGGCGCTGGAAGCGCTCGCGGCCTTGCGCGCGCACGACGGCTGCGGCGACGACGATCCGCTCGTGCGCGGGCGTCGCGGCGCGGCGCTGACGCCGAACGGCGTGCGTGCGCGGCTGCGCAAGCGTGCGCAGGAACAGGGTGTGTGGAAGCGCGTGTACCCGCATCTGCTCCGCCATTCCTGCGCGAGCCACCTGCTCGAATCCTCGGGCGACCTGCGCGCGGTGCAGGAACTGCTCGGCCACGCCGACATCGGCACCACCCAGATCTACACCCACCTCGACTTCCAGCACCTCGCCAAGGTCTACGACGCGGCGCATCCGCGCGCGCGGCGGAAGTAGGCTGGACGCGCAAAGCGCGGCCGGCACGAGGACTGGTCCAATCCGGGGTCCCGGCCCACCGTCGGTCGTCCGGCCGACGGGTTGGATTCGGTTCCAGCGAGCCC
>JAEYZH010000006.1 GCA_023430685.1 Pseudomonadota bacterium
CGCAACGCCGGCGCGCTCGCAGCCGCGCTCGATGACCCGGCGCAGCGCGATGCGATCGCCGCGTTGCAGCGCGTGCGTTACGCGGCGGCGCCGGCACAGGGCCTCGGCTCGCAGCTCGCTGATGCATTCCGCGCGGGCTTCGCGTGGAGGCCGCCGGTGTCGACGGTGCGGGCGTCGCCGCTGCCGGAGCTGTATCCGCCCGGCTGACGCATCGGGCGCCGTGCGGCGGCGCGCATGCGACCTTCAGCCGGCGCGCGCCAGGCACATTCGGGTTCGCGGGGCCGCATCCACGGCCGCGGCGGGAACCGCTCTGGCACACTAGGCGCTTCGGCGTGGATCCGGGGGTGGGCGTGGCGAAGGGGCAGCAATGCGGCGGCGGCCGCGAGCGCGTGGAAAGCCGCGCATGACGAACACGCGCACGCGCTGGCCGCTGCATACGCGCATGCTGGTCGGCTTCCTCGTCGGCCTCGTCGCCGGACTCGCGGTCCATGTCGGCGTCGGCAGCGACGCCGCGTGGCTGCAATGGTTCACCTCGAACGTGACCCAGCCGATCGGCCAGGTGTTCCTGCGCCTGTTGTTCATGCTCGTGCTGCCGCTGCTGTTCTCGGCGCTGGTCGTAGGCGTCGCCGGCATGGGCGACATCCGTGCGCTCGGCCGCGTCGGCTGGAAGACGCTCGCCTATACGATCGTGATGTCGACGATCGCGGTGGCGCTCGGCATCGTGCTCGTGAACCTGTTCCAGCCCGGTCGCGGCGTCGATCCCGCGGTCGCCCAGGGGCTGCTCGCGGATGCCTCCGAACGCGCGAGCGCGATCGTCAGCAGCGCGGGCAGCCAGCGCGAAGGCATCGACTTCGTGCTCGGGATCATTCCCGAGAACGTGTTCCGCGCTGCGGCCGAGAACGACATCCTCGCGGTGATGTTCTTCGCGCTGATGATCGGCGTCGGCATCGTGCTCACGAACACGCCCGGCGCGCAGCGGTTCAAGGAAGCGGTCGAGGGGCTGTTCGAGATCGCGATGAGCCTGATCCACCTCGTGATCCGGCTCGCGCCGTATGCGGTGGCCTGCCTCGTGTTCAACCTCGCCGCACTGTTCGGCTGGGACCTCGTGCTCAAGCTCGCGGGCTACGTCGGCGTGTGCCTGCTCGCGATGGCGCTGCATCAGTTCGTCGTCTATTCGCTCGCGGTGCGCTGGCTCGGCCGGATGTCGCCGCTCGCGTTCTTCCGCGGCGTGCAGGAGGCGATGCTGATGGCGTTCTCGACCGCGTCGAGCAATGCGACGCTGCCGACCGCGCTCAAGGTCGCCGAGGAGGACCTGCGCCTGCCGCCGCAGGTGTCGCGCTTCGTGCTCACCGTCGGCGCGACCGCGAACCAGAACGGCACCGCATTGTTCGAAGGCGTCACCGTGCTGTTCCTCGCGCAATTCTTCGGCGTCGACCTCAGCCTCTGGCAGCAGGTCGTCGTGATGTTCGTCTGCATCCTCGGCGGCATCGGCACGGCGGGCGTGCCGGCGGGTTCGTTGCCGGTGATCGCGATGATCTGCGGCATGGTCGGCGTGCCCCCCGAAGGCATCGGCCTGATCCTCGGCGTCAACCACTTCCTCGACATGTGCCGCACCACGCTCAACGTGACCGGCGACCTGGCCGCTGCCGTCGTGGTGTCGGGGGGGCGGCGCGAGCCGCCCCTCAATGGCCGGAGCGATGACGGCTGAGCGGCGTGCGTCGCGGCGCGCGTGCGCGTGCGTCGCCTCTCTGCTCGCCGGCGCCGCTCCCGCGTCCGCCGCGGGGCTGCCGTGGGAGATCTGGGAGTCGCCTTCCCGACTCGCGCTGCTCGATCCCGGTGATCGCGTGCTGCTGCGTTCGAGCCATTGCCTCGACGGCAGCCGCTACGACCGCAGCAACGCAGGCGCGGAGGAGGCGGCGGCCAATCCCCATCCCCTGCGTTGGCTCTACCGAGACGGTGACGAGGACGTGGTGTTCGACGAACGCGGCGCCGGCGCGGTCACGCGAATCTGGGTGACCACCGGCTTCGGCACCTCGAGCTGCATCGACCCGGCCGTGCGCGTGCGCTTCTACGTCGACGATGCGACGGCGCCCGCGCTCGACGTGCCGCTCGCTGCGTTGTTCGATGGCAGCACGCCTCCGTTCACGCCGCCGCTGGTCGCCGATCGCTTCGCGTCCAGCGGTGGCTACGTGAGCCGTGTCCCGATCGCGCACGCGCGCGCTCTGCGCATCGCGTTGCTGGGAGCCGGCAATGGTGCAGCCAATCCCTGCACCGGGGACGACCGCCGGCTGCTCTGGTTCCAGATCCAGCACCACCGCATCGTGCCGGGCACGCCGATCGAATCGTTTGCCGCGGGCGACGACGCACCCGCATGGCGAGCATTCCTCGCGCATGCGGGCGATGATCCCTGGCACGCGATGCTCGCACCCGACGAACATTCGGGCTCGCTCGCGCCCGGTGCCACGCACGTGCTCGCGACGCGCAGCGGCGCGGGCTGGTTGCGCGGGATCCGCCTGCGCCTCGCGCGCGAGGCGCTGGATGACGTCGCACTGCGCCTGCGCTTCGACGGCGACGTCGGTGTCCTGCTGCCGCTCGCCGACTACTTTGCCTCGCCGGTCGACGCCGTGATGCCCGCGCGCGGCGTGCTGCTCGGCGAGGATGCGGGCGGCTGGCTGTACAGCTGGTTCCCGATGTCGTACGCGGACCTGATGCAGGCCGAGCTCGTGGCACTGCCGTCACTCGCGGCGCCGGTCGCATTCGATGCGGCGCTCGCATTCGACGACGAGCCGGTGCCCGCGAAGGCCGGTCGCTTCGCGGCGCAACTCGTCGATACCTGCGTCGACTCGGTCGTGACTCTGTACGACGCACGTGGATCGGGCAAGCTGGTCGGACTCTCCGCGCGCTACCGCTCGGATGCGAAGCCGCCGGTGCCGGCGATGCTCGAAGGCGATGAGCATGCGCAGGTCGATGACGCGATCGCGCCGCTGTGGCAGGGCACCGGCGTCGAGGACCTCTTCGATGGCGGCTTCTACTTCGACCAGGGCGCGTTCGCGGCGCCGCTCGCGGGTGCGAGCCTCGTGCGTTCGGGCATCGCCCACGAAACCGCGGCGTGGCGCCTGATGCTCACCGACGCGTTGCCGTACGCCCGCGCGCTGCGCCTGACACAGGAGGCAGGGCTCGCGCCCGCGCAGTCGTCGCCGATGTGCGTGCGCGCCGTCAGCTACGCGTATCGGCAGGCGCGCGCCGGCGTGGTCGGCCTCGGCCGCTTCGAACTCGGCGACGCCGCTGCGGTCGCCGCGCATGCGCACGTGCTGCCCGCGGGTGCCGAATGCACGATGCTCGTCGCGCTGCATGGCGACGAGCCGCCGACCGCGCGTGCAGCGCTCGCGTGCCGGCATGCGGGGACCAGCCGCTTCCGCTTCCGCATCGCCGAAGCCGCGGCGCCCCTGCAGCTCGTGCGCGTGTTCGACGCGGGGCAGGGCGACCCCGGGCGCATCGCGGGTTCGGGCGCGGCACGCGTGTTCGTCGACGGGCTCGAGGTCGCCCGCTTCGCGCCGGTGATCGCGAACCCCGCGCGTCGCTGGCAGCGCGACGCGGTCTTCGTCGACGTGGACCCCTCACCGGGCATGCTCGAGTTCGAGATCGTTGCCGACCCCGCGCATGCGGCGGGCTTCGGCGAATCGGCATGGGAACTCCTCGGCGGCTGGACCGACGCGCTGTTCGCCGACGGATTCGGGCACGCGGAGCTTCCGTCGGGCGCCGCCTCGCAGGCACACTAGCGCGGGGGCAAGGGGATACGGCGTGGACGCGAACATCACCCGCCTGCTGCAGGAATGGAGCGGCGGCGACCAGCATGCACTCGCGGCGGCGATGCCGGACCTGTACGCGGAACTGCGCCGGATGGCGGCGGCGCGGCTGCGCAACGAGCGCGACGCGACGCTGAACCCGACCGCGCTCGTGCACGAGGCGCTGCTGCGACTTCTCGGCGGCCATGCCGGGTTCGCGAGTCGCGCGCACTTCCTCGGCGTCGGCGCGCTGCACATGCGCAGCGTGCTCGTCGACCAGGCGCGCGCACGGCTCGCGGCCAAGCGCGGCGGCGGCGCGCTCAAGGTCACGCTCGACCCGGCGGCCGAAGCGATCGGCGGCGCCGCCGAGCTCGACCTGCTCGCGCTCGACCAGGCGCTCGAGCAACTCGCCGCGCAGGACGCGCGCGCCGCGCGCGTGATCATCATGACGGGCTTCTCGGGCATGCGCCACGACGAAGTCGCGGCCGCGATCGGCGTATCGGTGCCCACCGTCGAGCGCGACCTGCGTTTCGCGCGCGCCTGGCTCAACCGGGCGCTCTCGCGATGAGCACGAACCGGCCCGGCGAGCTGCGCCGCCTGTTCGACCTCGTCTGCGACATGCCGACCGAGCATCGGCGCGCGCGCCTGCATGCCGAAGGCGCCGACGCCGCAACGATCGCGGAGATCGAGGCGCTGGTCGCCTCGCAGGGCACCCTGGTCGCGCGCGCGCGCGTGCCGGTCGCGGACCTGCTCGGCGACGCGCCGGAAACCGAGCTCGACGCGGGCGACCGCGTCGGTGCCTGGCGCCTGCTCAAGCGCATCGCGAGCGGCGGCATGGGCGCGGTCTATCTCGCCGAACGCGCCGACGGCCACTTCGAGCAGCTCGCTGCGGTCAAGCTGATCCGCGGCCTCGCCGGCACCGACACGTTCGCGCTGTTCGCGCGCGAACGGCAGATCCTCGCGACGCTGCAGCATCCGAACATCGCGCGCCTGCTCGACGGCGGGGCGACGCCGGGTGGACAGCCCTACCTCGTCATGGAGTACGTCGAGGGACTGCCGATCGACCGCTACTGCGACGAGCACGGACTCGGCCTGCGCGAACGGCTGGAGCTGTTCCGCTCGGTCTGCGCGGCGGTGCAGTTCGCGCACCAGCGCCTGATCGTGCATTGCGACCTCAAGCCCTCGAACGTGCTCGTGCGCGTGGACGGGACCCCGGTCCTGCTCGACTTCGGCATCGCACGCGCGCTCGACCGGCCGCGCGTGGCGGAAACCGATGGCGTCCATTACTTCACGCCGGGTTACGCGAGTCCCGAACAGCTGCGCGAGTCGTCGGTGACGACCGCGAGCGACGTCTATGCGCTCGGCCTCGTGCTGTTCGAACTGGTCACCGGGCGCAAGGCGCGCATCGACACCGCGGACCACACCGTGAGCCAGCTCGCGCGCGCCGAAGTGAGGCCGAGCGAACTGGTGGCCGGCGTCCCGTGGCGCGCGCGCATCGCGGGCGACCTCGATGCGATCGTGCTGCGCGCGACCGCCGACCAGCCGGCCGGGCGCTACGCATCGGCGCAGGCGCTTGCCGACGACCTCGGTCGCTTCCTCGAGCATCGCCCGGTGCTCGCGCGGCCGCAGAC
>JAEYZH010000026.1 GCA_023430685.1 Pseudomonadota bacterium
TGCGCGGCCAGCGCATCGCACTGGTCGGGGCGCCGGGCGGACGCGGTCTGATCGACGCGCAGCTGCGCCGACGCGGTGCCGAGGTGGTCGCATTGCACGTCTACGAACGCGTGCCGCCGCGCTGGTCGACGCGCCAGCTCGAGGCGCTGCGCAGCGCGCCTGCGCCGCTGCTGACCCTGGTCTCGAGCGGCGAGGCGCTCGCGAACCTCGCCGGACGCCTGCCCGCCGACGTCTTCGAGCGCCTGCGCATCGGGTGGCTCGTGACGAGCAGCGATCGCCTCGCCGGGCTCGCGCGCGGTGCCGGGTTCGAAGCGATCGAAGTCGCCGCTTCCGCCAGCGCGGGCGACCTGTTCGCGGCTGCGCAGCGGGCATGGAACCGCGCGCGCGCGCCGGCGGCTGCTGCCGGCGACACGCCATTCCGCTAGCATGCACGCATGAGCGAAGACACAGGACCCGTTTCGCCCGCGACCGGCCTCAGCCTGCGCGCCGCCGATCCGCCCGCGCGCGCGCGGAGCGGCAGCACCTGGCTGGTCGCGATCCTCGCGCTCGCCGCGATCGGCGCCTGCGCCTACGCGGTCTGGCGCGTGCACGCGTTCGAACGGGGGCAGGCTGCGGCGGAGTCCGCGCTGCGCACGCAGATCGACGCACGCATCGACGAGATTGCGCGCGGCGCGGAACAGCGCAAGCGCGACGTCGAGGGCCTGCGCGCGCGCGTCGGTGACGCCGACAGCGTGAATCGCAGCCTGCGCGAAGAACTGCTGAGCCTGGCCGAGCGCTCGCGCCACCTCGAGGACGCGATCGCGAACCTCGCCGAGCAGCGCCTCGGCGCACGCGATGCGCTCGCGATGAACGAAGCGGAGTTCCTGCTGCAGCAGGCGAAGGAGCGGCTCGGCCTGTTTCGCGATGCGCAGGCGGCGATCGTCGCCTACCGGCTCGCGGACTCCGCGCTGGCTGCCGCCGAAGACCCGGTGTTCGCATCGGTGCGCCAGAGCATCGGCGCCGAGCTGCAGGCGCTCGAGGCGAGCCGGCCGGTGGAAACGCGTGCGGCGCTGGCGACACTCGAGCGCCTGCGCGGCGAACTCGCGGGCATGCCCCAGCCGCGCGTGGCCAGCAGTGCACCGGCGGCCGAGTCGGCGTCGCGCTGGCGCGCGTTCCTCGCCCAGTTAGTGCGCATCCGCCATGGCGCCTAGCGCGACAGCTTCGGCGACCGCGACGTCGCGCTCGCGCGCTCGCTATGCGCACTCGACCTGCGCATGGCCGAGGCCGCGCTGTTCGCACGCGATGCGGAAGCCTGGAAATCCGCGCTGCAGCGCGCGCGCGCGGGACTCGAGGCCGGCTTCGACGTCGACGCGCAGCCGGTCAAGGCTGCGCTGGCCGATCTCGACCGGCTCGCCGCCGCGCCGCTCGCGCCCGCATTGCCCGAACTCGGCAATGCCCTGAAGGAACTGCGCAACCTGCGCGCGACGCGTTCGCTCGCGCAACCGCCGCCGCCCGCGCCGACGAGCGTGCCGCTGCCGGATGCGCCGGCCGCCACCGGAGACGACGCATGAGGGCCTGGCGCAGTGCGGTGATCCTCGTCCTCGTGGTGCTCGCGGCCGCGTTCGCCTGGCACTGGCTCGCGGCCGATCCGGGTTATGTGCAGCTGCGCATGCGCGACACCACGATCGAAACCAGCGTGGTCGTGCTGATCGCCGCATTGCTGTTCGCGTGGCTGCTGCTGACGATCGCGTGGCGACTGATGCGCTGGCCGTTCCGCGCCTGGGGCCGCTCGATGCGCCGGCGCGGGCGCGAGCGCCTCGCGAACGGACTGACCGCGTTCGCCGAAGGCGACTACGCGCAGGCTGAACGCGAACTCGGCAAGGCCGCCGCGCAGGATGCATTCCGCACGCCGGCGCAGCTCGTGATCGCGCGTGCGGCGCACGAGCGCGGCGCGGACGAGCGGGCCGCGCAGGCGCTCGCCGAAGTCGACGTCGCGGGGCAGCGAGCCGCCGATGCCCTGCGCGCGCGGTTCCTGATCGACCACGGCCAGCACGCCGAAGCGCTTGCGTTGCTGAAGCCGAAGGCCGGCAGCAACGAGCTCTCGCTGCGCGGCTGGCGATTGCTCGTCGACGCGGCGCTCGCCCAGGGCGACACCGAGGCCGCCCTCGACGCGTTGCCGGTGCTCGCGCGCAGCCAGTCGCTGACGCCCGACACGCTGGCCGAGATCGAAATGCGCGTGCTGGGCGCCGCGCTCGCCGCCGCACCCGATACGGCGCGCCTCAATGCCCTCTGGAGCACGGCCACGCGCACGCAGCGGCGCCGTCCCGAGCTGATCGCCGCGTTCGCGCGGCGCGCCGCCGCACTCGGCGAGACACTCGCCGCGATGGACGAGATCGAATCGACGCAGCGACGCGAATGGAGCGACCTGCTCGCGCGCAGCTATGGCGAGCTTGGCGATGCCGAGCTCGGCGCGCGCACGCGTCGCGCGGAGGAATGGCTCGCGCTCGCGCCCAACAGCGCCGCGTTGCTGGTCACGCTCGGGCGCCTCAAGACGCTGCAATCGCAATGGGCGCAGGCCGAGGACGTGCTCGAGCGCGCGCTTGCGCTGGAAGAATCGGCGGCCGCATGGGAAGCGCTCGGCGATTGCCGGCGCGGCGAAGGCGACCTCGCCGGAGCCGCGATCAGCTATGCGAACGCGCTGCGTTTCGCGCGCGGCGAGCGTACCAGCGCGGTCGGTGCGTACCAGCCGCGCGGCCCGCTCGACACGCGCCCGATCGCGTTCGAGGAACGCAGCGAACACGGCGTGCCGCGGCTGCCGGCGTCGCGCTGACCGCGACGCCGTGGCGCGTCAGTCGGCTTCGAGCGAGACCTCGACCACGCGCCCGTCGACAACCTCCACGCTGCGCGTCAGCCTGCCCGCGCCGAAGTCGTAGATCCACTGCTCGCGCTGCACGCCCTGCCACTGCTCGATGCCGGGCGCGGGACGCCGCACGATCGTGTCGGTCAGGCGGTGCCTCGACGCGGGCGCGCCGCAGCGCGCGACGAGTTCGCCTGCATCCATGCCTTCGACGAAGTGATTCGGGCCGCAGTCGCTTCCGATCTCGTCGACGCCGTAACCGAGCGTCGATTCGTGCACCAGCCGGCCGTCGCGGAAATCGAGCCGTCGCAGCAGCTGGCGCGGCCCGAAATTGTAGTACCAGGCCTCGAACTCGACTTCGCGTTGCAGTTCCAGCGGCGCGTCGCGGCCGATGATCTCGATGCGCGTGGACCGCTCGGCCCAGTAGGGATCGCCGCAGCGCGCGCGCACGTCGACGTCGTGATCGCCGTCGGAGACGAGCCGGTTGCCGCAGCGCAGCGCCTGCGCCGGGGGACTTGCGAGCGCGAGTGCGAGGCCGAGCGCGAGCAGGGCGAGGCCGGGGAGGATGGATTGGCTACGCATCGGCGTTCCGGGTCATGGCGGGAGTCAGAGTCGCGCGGGTCGACCAGGTTCCGCCACCGATGCGCCCATGAGGCCGCACGGACGCGATCATGCGGCGCTTAGAGCTCGTGGATGCCGGCGCGGCTCGCGAGGATCTGGGCGATGACGTCGGGCGCATAATCGAAAGAGTCGTAGTAGAGGCGTTCCTCGGGCAGGCCCGCGTCGACGAAGGCATGCCGGCCCGCGTCGATCATCGTCGGCGGCCCGCTCATGTAGACGTCGAATGCGTCGAGTCGCGCATGGTCCTCGAGCAGCGCCTCGTGCACGAGGCCGGTGCGCATCGCGCCCGCATGCTCGGGGTCGGATACCACCGGGACGAACCGGAACGTGTCGACGTCGCGCGCCCAGCGCTCGGGCAGCCCGCGCAGATAGAGGTCGTGCGGCGCGCGCGCACCCCAGTACAGCGTCATCGGCCGACGCGTGCCGAGGTGCAGGAAGTGTTCGACCAGCGCCTTGATCGGCGCGAAGCCGGTGCCGCCCGCCATCAGCAGCAAGGGCCGCTCGCTGTCCTCGCGCGGCACGAACGTCCCGAGCGGCCCCTCCACGCGCAGGCGGGCCCCGGGCCGCATCGCATCGAACACCTGCGTCGTGAACCCGCCTCCGGCAACGCGGCGCACATGCAGCTCGATCGTGTCGTCCTCGTGCGGTGCGTTGGCGATCGAGAACGCGCGGCGCCGGCCATCGTCGAGCAGCACGTCGAGGTACTGCCCGGGCAGGCGTCGCATGCGCTCGCCGCGCGCGCTGACGAGGGTCAGCTTCGCGACGTCTTCGCCGAGCAGGGTCTTGTCGACGAGGCGCAGGGTCAGCACGCGGCGCGGGATGTCGGCGACCGATGCGACCTCGCGCGCGGCGATCACGAGATCCGTGGCCGGCACCGCCTGGCACAGCAGCACGCGCCCACGCGTGCGCTCGCCCGCGCTCAGCGCGGTCGGCGGATTGCGCGGATAGCGGCATTCGCCGTCGACGAGCTGCGCCTTGCAGCTGCCGCAGACGCCGGCGAGGCACGAATAGGGCAGGGCGAGGCCCTCGCGACGCGCGGCCTCGAGCACGGTTTCGCCGTCTCCGACGCGGAACCGCTTGCCGCTGGCCTGCAAGGTGACGGTATGGGGCACGGCGCGCTCTGCGGGGTTTGCGCGATTGTACGGGCTCGTCCTTCACGTCGCCGCGGCGCGCCGCGGGCGCGCGGCATGCACTGGGCTATAGTCGCCGGCCCTCCCTCCCGCCGGAGCTCCGCCATGCCGATCTGGAAGCAGTCCACCGATCTCGCCGCGATCAATGCTTCGGGCGATGGCTGCATGGTCGAGCACCTCGGCATCCGCGTGACCGAGGTCGGCGACGACTGGCTGCGCGGCGCGATGCCGGTCGACGCGCGCACGAAGCAGCCGTTCGGCCTGCTGCACGGCGGCGCATCGGTCGCGCTCGCTGAGACACTCGGCAGCCTCGCGGGCAACCTCTGCCTCGGCGAGGCCGAGATGGCGGTCGGGCTCGAGATCAATGCGAACCACGTGCGCGCGATGACCGCGGGCGAGGTGACCGGCACCGCGCGTGCGCTGCACGTCGGGCGCACGACACAGCTGTGGGAGATCCGCATCGAGGACGCGCAGGCGCGGCTGGTCTGCGTCTCGCGCCTGACGCTCGCGGTGGTACCGCGGCGGTGAGCGCATCGTCATGAGCACGCTCGCGCCCTACGACGCGCTGTCGCCGGACTGCGTGCTCGATGCGGTCGAAGGCGCGGGCTTCGCGACCGACGGGCGCCTGCTCGCGCTCGCGAGCTACGAGAACCGCGTGTACCAGGTCGGCATCGACGGGGGTTCGCCGCTGGTCGCGAAGTTCTACCGACCGTCGCGCTGGAGCGATGCGGCGATCGCGGAGGAGCACGCGTTGGCATTCGAACTCGCGGCCGCCGAGCTGCCGATGGTGGCGCCGCTCGCGGTGCAGGGGCGCAGCCTGTTCGAACACGCGGGTTATCGCTATGCGCTGTATCCGCGCCGTGGCGGGCGTGCACCCGAACTCGAGTCGGTCGACCACCTGCAGTGGATGGGCCGCCTGCTCGCGCGCATGCACGGCATCGGCGCGCGCGCGCGTTTCCGCGAGCGTGGCGCAATCGACACCGATGCCTTCATCCGCGACGCCGCGCGCGCGGTGCTCGCCTCGGGCCTGCTGCCCCCGCGGCTCGAGGACGCGTACCGCGCACGCACGCGTGCGATCGCGCAGGCGATCGATGCGCGCCTCGTGGCGCTCGCGCCGGTCCAGTCGATCCGCCTGCATGGCGACTGCCATGCGGGCAACGTGTTGTGGACCGACGTCGGCCCGCATTTCGTCGATCTCGACGACGCGCGCATGGGGCCCGCGATCCAGGACCTCTGGATGCTCGCGCCGTCGCAGCCGGCACTCGACGCGTTGCTCGAGGGCTATGGCGAGTTCCGCGACTTCGACTGGCGCGAACTGCAGCTGCTGGAACCGCTGCGCCTGATGCGCCAGGTGCATTGGGCAGGCTGGGTCGCCGCGCGCTGGCACGACCCCGCGTTCCCGCGCGCGTTCGCGCATGTCGGCGAGGCGCGCTGGTGGGAGGCGCACCTCAACGACCTCGCCGAGGCGCAGGCGCTGCTCGAGGCCGGCTGAGCCGCGCCGTCGCCGGGACGAGCCGATTGCCGCACTGCGGCATTCCTCCGTTACTATCACGGGCCTATGGATGAAGCCGCCCGCACCGCGCTCGAACGGCGCCGCGTCGACCGCCTGCGCCCGCTGCGCTACCTGCTGCGCGGGCCCTTGCTGTTGCTCAACGTGCTCATTGCACCCGTGCTCGCGCTGTCGGTGCTCAATCCGGTCGCGGCGCGCATCCCGGTCGCCGGTACCACGCTCGAGAAGTTCGTGATCCGGCAGTGGTCGGCGGTGATCGTGCGCTGCTTCGGGTTCCGCATCCGCCATTACGGCACGCCGCTGCCCGGCGCGGTGCTCAACGTCGCCAACCACATCTCCTGGCTCGACATCCTGCTGATCCACAGCGCGCGGCCGGTCAGCTTCGTCGCCAAGAGCGAGATCGCGCGCTGGCCGCTGGTCGGCTGGCTCGCGTCGCGCGCGGGCACGATCTACCACCGTCGCGGCAACAGCGACTCGATGAGTGCGGTGATGGCACGCGTGGTCGACCACCTGCGCGCGGGCGAACCGGTCGGCGTGTTCCCGGAAGGCGGCAGTGGCCGCGGTGACCGCGTCGGGCCGTTCCATGCGCGCATCTTCCAGACCGCCCTCGACGCGGGCGCGGTCGTGCAGCCGGTCGCACTGCGCTACGGGCGCGACGGCCGCCAGGATCCCGACGTACCGTTCGGCCCGGGCGAGCATTTCCTCGGCAATTTCCTGCGCCTGCTCGGTGGCCCGTCGCTCGATGCCGAGGTCCATTTCCTGGAACCCGTGCCCGCGACGCCCGATGCGCGACGGCGCATGGCCGAGGAAAGCCGCGCGCGCATCATGCGCACCCTGGGCCATGGCGACGCCTGAGCCCGCGCTGCGCGGGACGGACTTCCGTCCGCCGCGCCTGCTCGCCAACCCGCACCTGCAATCGGTGCTCGCATCGAGTCCGCTGCGGCGCCTGCTGCTGCGCCGCGCGCAGCGCGCGCTCGAGCGCGAGGCGATCGAGCGGATCCTCGACTGCGGCGACGGCGTGCGCCTGCAGGGATTCCTGAGCCCGCAGCGCGCGCTGCCGCGCGCGCACGGCCTCGTGGTCCTGCTGCACGGGTGGGAAGGCAGCGCGCGCTCGTCCTACGTCGTCGATACCGGCGCGCGCCTGCTCGCCGGCGGATTCGACGTGTTCCGGCTGAACTTCCGCGACCACGGTGACACCCACCACCTCAATCGCGAACTGTTCCACTCGTGCCGCATCGACGAGGTGGTCGGCGCGGTGCGCGCGATCGCCCGCGAGGCGCCCGACGACGTGCCGGTCGCGCTCGCGGGCTATTCGCTCGGCGGCAACTTCGCGCTGCGCGTCGCGCTGCGCGCGCCCGAATCGGTGCGCTACGCGCTCGCGGTGTGCCCGGTCGTGAGCCCCGCGGCGGGCCTGTTCGGCCTCGAGGCGGGACCGTGGTTCTACCAGCGCTATTTCCTGCACAAGTGGCGCGGCTCGCTGCGGCGCAAGCGTGCGCTGTTCCCCGACATCGACTGGTTCGGCGACGCCGACTTCGACGCGGACCTGCGCGGGCTCACGCGCGCGCTGGTGCTGCGCCACACCGCGTTCGGCTCGCTCGAGGACTACCTCGAGGGCTATTCGATCGCGGGTGCACGCCTGCGCGCGCTGGCGGTGCCCGCGACGATCCTGACCGCGATCGATGATCCGGTGATCCCGGTCGAGGACTTCCGCGCGCTCGACCTGCCCGCGCAGGTCGAACTCGACTTCTCGATGCACGGCGGGCACTGCGGCTTCCTGCGCGACCTGTCGCTGCGCAGTTTCGCCGCGGACTACGTGGTGCAGCGGATGCGCGCGCGCCTCGCCTGAGTTCGCGGCGCGCGCGGACCTTCAAGGTTGCGCGGGAACCGGGCCTGCGCCGCCGTCGACCTGTTCCAGCCAGTCGCATTTGCGCGCGCGTGCCAAGTCGATCACGCGCTGGCCGCGCATCATCTGCGGCATCATCGCGGTGAGCTGGTCGGTCTGGGCGACGCGTTCCTGCATCCGCGCGGAGCCGCTTGCCTTGGCCGCTTCGGCGTCCGCGATCGCCGATGCCAACGCGGGCCCGCTCGCACCGGGTACCACCGCGCCGGCGGCCGTGGTCGCGGTTCTGCGCGCGACATCGGCTTGCGCCGCCTGCATCGCGTCCATGTCCTTCTGCGCCTGCGCGCCCATCGACTGCACCTGCGCCTGCAGCGCGGGATCGGTGGTCGTCGCCATCAACTCCTGCTGCAGTTGCGCGCAGTCGAGGTTCTCGTCCCCGGGGCGCGTCGCGCCGGCCTCCGCATCGGCGAGCGCCTGGCGTAGCGCTTCGGGGTCGCGCGCGGTCGGCGGGCCCGCGCCGTGCGAGGGCGTCGCGGCGATCACGGCGAGCAAGGATGCGAGCGCGATGCACGTGGGCTTCATGGGCTTCCTCCGGCGAGCGAGGCGGCGGCATGCCGTCCGCCGCGCGGATGCTACTCCCGCCGTTGGCAGGCTTGCATGAGGGGGTCCCGGACGCGATGCGACGAGTGGCCAACCCTAGTCGCGCAGCCAGCGCAGCATGTGCGGATACGGATCCAGGCCGAGGCGCCGCGCGGATTCGCCGCTCGCGGCGAGGCCGAGTTCGGCGAGCCCTGCGGCGCCGGGGTACACACCGAGCGCGTACGAGAACGACAGCGCCTGCGCCTGGCCCTTGTAGCCCTGCGCATGGAACAGCTCCTCGAGCGGCAGTCCGATCGCAAGCGCCGCAGCGTACGACCATGCGATCGCCTCGACTTCTCCGCCATGCGGGTGGTGCTGCTCGGGGCGCACGTCGCCATCGAGCGCGTGCCGGTGCGTCGACGGCGTCAACGCGACATGCCCGGCTTCATGCAGCAGGTCGCCCGCGGCGAGCAGGCGCGAGCGGTCGAACACGATCCCACCGCGGCGGATGCGCACGCCGGGCAGGAAGCAGGGCTCGTCGAGCACGCCCTGCTCGACGACGAGTCCGATCCCGCGCAGGAACGCCACGACGCGGTCGACGCCGTCGGCGGGCTCCGTTTCGGCAGCGACCGCGGGACCCGGCGTCATCATCAGTCCGCCGGCACCGCGCGACTGCTCGCCCATGCGCGCAACGCGGCGACCTTCTCCGCCATCAACGCCGACAGCGGGCGCGTGCCCGAGAGCTCCGCGAGCAGTTGCGCCTGCGTCGGCTGCCGCTGGCCGGCCGCGGCCGCCGCGTACAGCGACGCGACCACGGCCTGTTCGATCTCGGCGCCCGAGAACCCTTCGCTCGCCGCGGCCAGCGCATCGAGATCGACGGCGGCCTTGAGCGAGCGCCGCGCGAGGTGCAGTTGGAAGATCCGCGCGCGCGTCGCCGCATCCGGCAGGTCGACGAAGAAGGTTTCGTCGAAGCGGCCCTTGCGCAGCAGCTCGGCCGGCAGTTGCTGCACGTCGTTCGCGGTCGCGACGAGGAACACCGGCGCCTTGCGCTCGGCCATCCAGGTCAGGAGGTATCCGAGCACGCGTCGCGACACGCCGTCGTCGGATCCGGACGTCGACAGCGCCTTCTCGATCTCGTCGATCCACAACACGCAGGGCGCGAGGAGTTCGGCGTTACGCAGCGCATCGCGCAGGTTGCGCTCGGTTTCGCCGTGGTACTTGTTGTAGAGCGTGCCGATGTCGAGCCGCACCAGCGGCACGCCGAAGCCACCCGCGGTGGCCTTCGCAGCGAGGCTCTTGCCGCAGCCCTGCACGCCGAGCAGCAGCATGCCGCGTGGCGGGTCGAGCTTGACCGCGAGGTTCTCGCCGAGGAATGCGGGACGCCGCAGCGAGACCCACTGCTTCAGTCGCGCGAGCCCGCCGATGTCCGCGAACTGCGCGGTTTCATACTCGAAATGCAGCATGCCGCCGCGGTCGAGCAGCGCGTGCTTGGCCTTGGCGAGTTCCGGCAGGTCGGCCGCGGTCAGCGCGCCATCATCGTGGATCAGCTTGCGCACGATGCGGCGCGCGTCGGCGAGCGAGAGGCCGCGCAGGTTGCGGACGACCGCGCGCGCGGCCTCCGCATCGATTTCGACGCGCCGGCCCGCGTGGCCGCGCGAGTAGCGGAACGCTTCCTCGCGCACCAGCGCTTCGAGCGCCGCGGTGTCCGGCAGCGCGAAGCGGAAGCGCGTCGCGACCGCGGCGAGTTCCTCCGGCAGTTCGATCGTCGCGCCGACCAGCACGAGCGTGTGCTCGGCGACCTCGTGGCGCAGCACGATCTCGCGCAGCAGGCGCAGGGTCATCGGGTAGCGCAGGTAGGGCTGGAAGTCGAGCAGCAGGTAGATGCCGGCCTCGCGATGGCGCTGGATCGCGTGCAGCGTCATCGTCGCGTCGGGCGCTTCCTCGATGCGTTCCTCGCCGTCGTCCTCGTCGCGCAGGTCGAGGTCGATCCGCTCCAGGCCTGCGGTGATGGTCCAGCGGAACAGCGGGCGCAGCACCTGCGCGATCGCATGGCGGAAGCCGTCGATCACGGGCGCTTCTTCCGCCGACTCGATGACGATCAGCGGCGTGTGCGCCCTGATCAGGGTGACGAGGTCCTGGTTTCCGGGCACGGCTCGGGGATTCACTGCGGCGGGCCGCGCGAAGCCTAGCACGGGCGGATGCGGCATAATTCCGCCTTTCGCGCCGGCGCGTCGTCCGCGCCCGCGCACGACTACTTCCGGAACACTGCGCATGCTCGAGCGATCCATCGAACACCACCGCCTCGGCCGATTCGGCGAGGCCGAGCAGGGCTATCGGGCCCGCCTCGCCGACCAGCCCGACGACGTCGAGGCCTTGCAGCTGCTCGGCATGCTGCGTTACCAGCTCGGTGACTCGGACGAAGGCCGGCGCCTGCTCGAGCGCGCGCGCGAACTCGCACCCGAGCATCCGGGCGTGATCCTCACGCTCGCGTCGATGCGTTTTCGCGACGGCGACCACGAGGGCGCGCGTCGCGGCTTCCACGAGGCGCTCGCGTTCGATCCGAACCTCGCGGGCGCGCACGCGGGCCTCGGCCAGCTCGCGCTGATGCGCGAGGAGCGCGACAAGGCCGAGCAGCACTTCCGCGTCGCGCTGCGCGCCGCCGAGGAGCCGCATGCGCTGGCCGGGCTCGGTTCGCTGCTGCTCGAGCGCGGGGATGCCGAAGGCGCGCTGCGCCATCTCGGTCGCGCGGCCGAGCTCGCGCCGGACGATGCGATGATCCAGATGTCGCTCGGGCAGGCGTTCGCGCGGCGCAATACGCCCGCGTTCGCCGAGCAGGCCTTCCGCAATGCGCTGCGCCTGCGTCCCGACCTGCATGCCGCGCGCCACTGGCTCGGCTCGCTGCTGATCCGCGAACGGCGCATCGCCGAAGCGGAGGAGCAGTATCGCGCGCTGCTTCCGATCGACGGCTTCGAGCTGACCGCGCTGCTCGGGCTCGGCGATGCGGCACGCGCGGACCAGCGTTTCGACGAAGCGGCGTCCGCCTACCGCGCGGTGCTCGCGCGCGAACCTGCGCACGCGGTCGCTGCGCGAGCGCTCGCGTGGTCGCTTGCACAGGTCGGCCGCCATGACGAGGCGATCGCGACCTACGACGCGGCGCTCGAACGCAGCCCCGGCGACGATGAACTGCGCAGTGCGCGCGCCGACCTGCTGACGCTGGTCGGGCGTTTCCCGCAGGCGGCCGCGGGCTGGCGCGAACTGATCGAACGCAACCCGGCCAACCTGTTCGCGCGTTCGCGTCTCGCGATCGTGTCCGAATACCTCGGCGAAGTCGGCGAAGCGCAGGCGCACGCGGAGCTCGCATTGCAGGCGCAGGACGACCCCGAGATGCAGCTCGTGCGCGTGCGCGCGCTGCTGCGCGCGGGCGAGTTCGACGCCGCGCACGCGGCGCTCGATGCACTCGCGCAACACCCGTTGAGCGCCGGCCAGCGTCGCCTGCGCTCGAACTACCTCGGTCGCGTGCACGATCGACGCGGCGAGCCGGCCGAAGCGGTGCGCTGTTTCGTCGAGGCACAGGCCGGCGTCGCGGCCGCGGTGCCGCCACTGGCCGATCCGCGCCCCGAACTCGAGGCGGCGCTGGCCGAACCCGCGGGCGAGCCCTGGGCCGATGCACCGGTATTGCTGCTCGGGACGCCTGGCAGCGGCGTCGAACGCGTCGCCGCGCTGCTCGCCGACCAGCCTGGGCTGCTGGTGCTGCGCGATCGCCTCGATGCGCGCTCGCGCGCGGACGGATTCAGCCAGCCGAATTTCCAGGCATGGTGCGGCGAGCTCGACCCGGCCGCGCGCGCGGCGCTGCGCGAGCGCTGGCAGGCGCCCCTGCGCGGCATCGACATCGGCGCACGCACCGTGGTCGACTGGCTGCCGCGCTGGGATGCACATCAGCTCGCGTTGGTGCGACGCGCGATGCCGGGCACGCGCATCGTCGTGGTCGAGCGCGATCCGCGCGACGCGCTGCTCAACTGGCTCGCGTTCGGCTGGGCGCCGGGTTTCCCGTGCGGCGACCTCGAAGGCGCGGTCGCGTGGCTTGCGCGTGCGCGCCGCCATCTGCAGCATGGGCTCGCGCTCGACGATCCGCGCCATCTCGTCGTCGCGGCGGATCCGCTGCTCGACGGGCGCGCGGGCGCGGGTGACGAGCTCGCGCGCTTCCTCGGTCTCGCCGCGATCGAGCCCGGCCGCCATGCGCAGTCGATGGCGATCGGCCTCGGCGGCCTGCCGGTGCGCTTCCCCGCCGGGCACTGGAAGAACTACCGCGAAGCGCTGTCCGGCGAATTCGCGCAGCTCATGCACTGAAACGAGGCCGCGGCCTTGCGCCGCGCGATTCCCGAGAGGTCGATCCGATGCGCCTGCACAGCGAAAGCTTCCGCGACATGCAGCCGATTCCCGAGCAGTTCGCATTCGGTCGCCCCGGTGATGCGGGCGAGCCCTGCGTGCTTTCGACCAATCGCAGCCCGCACCTCGCGTGGTCCGAAGTGCCCGCCGGCACGCGTTCGTTCGCGCTGCTCTGCGTCGATGGTGATGCGCCGACGCGCGCCGACGACGTGAACCAGCCCGGTCGTCGCGTCGCTGCGGCGCTGCCGCGCGCGGAGTTCGCGCACTGGCTGCTGGTCGACATTCCGGCCGGGTTGCGCGCGCTCGCAGCCGGTGCGTGCGGTGAAGGCGTGGTCGCGCGCGGCAAGCAGGCGCCGCCGGGCCCGCCGGGTTCCAGGCAGGGTCTCAACGACTACACGCAGTGGTTCGCCGGTGATCCGGACATGGCAGGCGACTGGTTCGGCTACGACGGCCCGTGCCCGCCGTGGAACGATGAACGCGTGCATCGCTACCGCTTCAGCCTGCACGCGCTCGATGTCGCGAGCCTCGGGCTCGAGGGACGCTTCAGGCTCGCGGACGTGCGCGCCGCGATGGCGGGCCACGTCCTTGCCGAGGCGACGCTGACCGGCACCTACACGCTGGTCGCGGCCCTGCGACGCTGATGCGCGCCGGCTGCGCCCGCGGGCCGCATCGTCGCGTCCGCGCCGGGCTGCTAGCATCGCAGCATCCTTCCAGCGGAACGCAACGATGAACCCTGGCACGAACGGGGCGGACGACCGCGCCGCACGCCGCACGCAGGCGATCGAACTCGCGGGCCAGGGCCGCCTCGAGGAAGCCGGTCACCTGTTCGATGCCTTGCTCGTCGAAGCGCCCGATGACGTCGATGCACTGAACTTCCTCGCGATCCGCGCACATGCGGCGGGCCGGTCCGAGGAGGCGCTCGAGGCGCTCGCGCGTGCGCGCGCCGCGCGCCCGCGCGATGCAACCACGCTCGTCAACACCGGCGTGTTGCTGCGTGAACGCAACCGGCTCGACGAGGCGATCGCGATGCTCGGCGACGCGCTGCGCATCGATCCGACCCTCTACGTCGCGCGGCTGCGACTCGGCGAAGCCCTGCAGGCGCGCGGCGAGAGCGGGGCCGTCGCGGCGTACTTCGGCGCGATCATGGTCGCGCAGCAGCGTGGCCAGTGGCTCAGCGACGCAACCACCGCGCCGCCGCTGCGGCCACTGGTCAAGCACGCGATGCGCGTGGTCGCGAGCGGCCGCCGCATGCTGCTGTCCGCATTGCTCGCGCCGCTGCGCGAACGCCATGGTGCGGCGCCGCTCGCGCGGGTGGAGAAGGCGCTCGCGATCTACCTGCACGAGATCCCGCCCGGCTACGTGGATCCGGCGCAGCAGCCGAAATTCCTGTACTTCCCCGACTTGCCGACCACGCGCTTCTTCGCGCGCGAGCTGTTCCCTTGGTACGAGGCGCTCGAGGCGCAGACCGCGGTGATCCGCGAGGAAATGCGCGCGGTGCTGGCCGAGGACAGCGGCTTCGAACCGTTCCTCGGCCACGTCGACGACCAGGGCGCGCTGCAGGACCTGCTGCGCGGCGAGCGCGGCGAACCGGCCTGGAACGCGTTCTTCTTCCATCGCCATGGCGTGCGCAACGACGCCAACGCGGCGCGCTGCCCGCGCACGGCCGCGGCGCTCGAAGCGACGCCGCTGTGCCGCGTGCGCGACCATTCACCCGAAGTGTGCTTCTCGGTGCTGACGCCGGGCTCGCACATCCTGCCGCACCGCGGCGTCACCAACACGCGCCTGGTCACCCACTTGCCGCTGGTGGTGCCCGATGGCGACCTCGCGCTGCATGTCTCGGGCGAGACGATGCGCTGGCAGGAAGGGCGCTGCTTCACGTTCGACGACACCTTCGAGCACGAAGCCTGGAACCGCAGCAGCGAGACGCGCGTGGTCGTGCTGCTCGACGTCTGGAACCCGCACCTGACCGACGTCGAACGCGAGGCGGTCACCGCGCTGACCGAAGGCATCGGAGACTTCAATCGCGAGGCGGGGTTGTAGGTGCGCTCCGACCAGGCCACTTGATCAAGTCCCGCGCATGAGTCCGATCATTCCGCTGCTGACTTGCGTGCTGCTGTCGGCGTTGGCGCTGATCGAGTTCACCACGCGACCGGCACAGCTTCTGGTTTCGTCATGCATCCTGCTCGCATCGGTGGCCACTGCGTGGGCCACCCATGGCCTTCTCGTGCGCAGGAACGTGCGCGTCCGAACGAGGATGATCGCAGTGGCGACGTTCCTGTTGCCGGTCGCGATCTGCGTCCTGTACATCGTTGCCGCCGTCTGAGGCTTGCGGCGTACGCTGCGGAGAAGTGCCATGTCCGGCCAGTCCGTCATCACCACGCGCGTCGGCCAGTTCCGCGACATCCATCGCGCGTTGAAGCGCAAGCCCGCGCTGTTCGCCGCGACGCCGATCGTGTTCTGCGAAGGTGACTCGTGGTTCTCGACGCCGCTCGCGATGAACCTCGTCGACTGGCTGGTGTTCCCGTCGCCGCAGGACGAGGCGCGCGGGGTGCCCGTTTTCGGCGCGGGGGGCCTGTTCCTGCGCAGGGAGCATAGCGGCGATCTCGCGACCGACATGTTCACCGGCGCGAAAGTGCGCGGGCTCGCACGCTGGTACGAAGGCTTCGAGTTCGACATCGCGCTGCTGAGCGCCGGCGGCAACGACTTCACCGGTGCGTTCCTCGCACGCACCTTCGCACGCGAATCGCGCATGGGCGTGTCGCAGGCGTTTGATATCGTCGTCGCGACGGGTCGCTACGAGCAGGTGCTCGCCGCTTACCGGCGGGTGGTCGCGGCGTTCGTCGCGGCGCGACCGCGGACGCCGATCCTCGCACACACCTACGACTATCCGATCGCGCTCGGGCGGGCCGGCGCGCTCGGTGTCGCCGGCGTCGGCGCGATTGCGCTGCTCACGCGCGAGGTCGGTCCGTGGATCGCGCCGCATGTCGCCCACGTGCTGCCTTCGCTCGCGGACCAGCGCGCGTTCGCGCGCCGGATCATCGACGGCTTCGAGCAACGCGTGCTGCGCGTGCTGCGCGACGAGCCCGCATCGCGCGGGCTGTTCGACTACGTCGACCTGCGTGGCACGCTCGCGTCGGAAGAGCAGTGGTTCGACGAACTGCATCCGACCAGTTCGGGTTTCCACCTGCTCGCGGCGAAACTCCGGGACGCGGTGCTCGAGCGCCTGCCGCCGGCGAAGCGTCGCATGCCGTAGCGCGCGCCGCAGCGTGTTCCGTTCGCGTGGAGCGCGGCGGCCGCAGGTCGCGACGTCCGCCCGGGGCATCCGGACAACCCTCGGCCCTTCGACTTCGGCCTTCGGCCTGCGCTCAGGGCGAACGGCCGAGAAAGCCTGCGCCGATGGGTTTCGCCGCGCGCTTGGGTGCGAGCTCGAAGCCGTCGTCGAAGATGCGATCGCTCGCGCTGAACTGGATGTGGTCGATCTCGATGCCGCCGCTCGTGTGCATCACGCGCAGGCGCAGGATGCCCGCGTCGTCGCGCACACCGAAGAAGCGGTCCTCGTCGGTGCCGCCGCCGTTGTTGTTGTCGCCAATGGGAAACGGGCCGATGCTGCCGAGCGACTGTCCGTCGGCGCCGAAAGCCTCGAACGTGACTTCGGTCGGCGTGCCGCCATCGGTCCAGACCAGGCCCGCCGAAGTCGGCAGCGGGGGCACGAACTCGACCTCGAATGGCGGGAAGCCGAACAGCGAGTAGCCGGCGGTGCCCGAACCGTCGATCGCGCCGTCGTCGGCGTCGACCGAGTCTGTGATCCCGCCGGGCGGGAAGATCGTCGCGGTCAACACGAGCAGCCGCGGATCGATGAGGCCGTCCTCGCAGTCCTCGACATCCATCACGCCGGAGGGGAATCCTGCGGGCGTGTCGGCGGCCGACAGGTACGGCGTCGGGCCGAAGAACTCGACGGCGCCGGCGGGCAGCGCAAGGGCGAGCGCGGCGAGTGTGGATGCAACCTGGATCGAACGTGCAGCGTGCATGGAGGCTCCGGATTTCGCGCCGCGATCGGCGCACCCATCCGGACACGGAAGACCGTGCCCGATCCTGCCATGTGCGCCCGTTGCGGCGACCGGCTTCCTAGTCCGGAAGCCCGAGCAGGATCAGTCCGAACACGATCCGGTAGATCGCGAACGGCGTGAACCGGTGCGTGCGGATGTAGCCGAGCAGCCACTTCACCGCGATGAACGCGGTGACCGCGGACACGACGAAACCGAGCCCGAGCGCGCCCCAGTCCTCGTGCGCGGCGCCGCCGCGCGCGGTCTTCGCGAGTTCGTACGCACTCGCGGCGAACATCGTCGGAATGCCGACGAGGAACGCGAACTCGGTCGCCGCGGCGCGGTTGCCGGTGCCCGCGAGCATCGCGACGAAGATCGTCGCGGCCGAGCGCGACGTGCCCGGGAACACGCCCGCGACCGCCTGCGCGACGCCGACCAGCAGCGCCGCGTTCCAACTGATCGTGGTGCGCTCGGGCCGCCGCGCGGCGAGCCATTCCGCGCCGAGCATCCAGAAGCCGCCGATCACGAGCGCCCACGCGATCGGCGCGGTCGTCTCGGGCAGCTCGAAGCCGAATCTGACCGCGACGAGGCCGAGCACGCAGGTGACGAGGAACGCGTAGGCGAGCTTGAGCGCGTAGTCGCGCTGGGTGCGCTCGCGCAGGCCGGTCGCGAGACGCCACAGGCGCTCGCGGTAGATCAGCACGACCGCGAGGATGGCACCGGCCTGGATCACGATGTTGAACAGGTCCGATCGGCGGCCGAGCCAGCGTTCGGCGATCAGCAGGTGGCCGGTGCTCGAGATCGGCAGGAATTCGGTGATGCCTTCGATGATGCCGAGCAGGATCGTGCTGATCAGGTCGTCCACGCGATGTTTCCCGGGGGCGCCTGGGTGCGCCGGAGAGCGCGCATTGTACGGGCGCGCTCGCGGAGGCCGCGGAGACGTGCGGACTGGCCCGCCGCTTCAACCCGTCATCGTGCGCCGGATGGTCCGTGCAACGGCTCGGCGTTGAAACCCTCACGCAGGTCCGGGCGGCAGCGCGCGGGCGGCATCCGCCCGCACCATGGTCGTGCATGCTATTCCCCGTCATGGTGCGTTTTTGGGACGCTCCCGCGGCGTGGACCGCATTGCAGCGCCCCCGGCCCGGCGGGGCGGGTTGGCATGCGGGTTGCTCCTGTCTCCGCGTCCATCACCGCATCGAGGTCGCCATGTCCGCCCGTACCCCCGCCGATGTCCTCGGATTGATCAAGGAACACGAAGTCGAGTTCGTCGACCTTCGCTTCGCCGACATGCTCGGCGTGCAGCACCACGTGAGCTACCCCGCGCATTCGATCGACGAATCGCTGTTCGAGGACGGCCGCATGTTCGACGGCTCCTCGATCACCGGCTGGAAGGGCATCAACGAATCGGACATGGTGCTGATGCCGGACCCCGCCACCGCGTTCGTGGATCCGTTCATGAGCCACCGCACGCTCGTCCTGCAGTGCGACGTGCTCGAGCCGAGCACGATGCAGGCGTATTCGCGCGATCCGCGTTCGATCGCGAAGCGCGGCGAGGCATTCCTGAAGTCGACCGGCCTCGCCGACACCGCGTTCTTCGGCCCCGAGCCCGAGTTCTTCATCTTCGACTCGGTGCGATACCAGAACGAAATGGGACGCGTGTCCTGCGAGATCGAATCGGAAGAGGCCGCGTGGTCGAGCAACAAGCGCTTCGAAGCCGGCAACGCGGGGTTCCGCCCGGGCGTCAAGGGCGGCTATTTCCCGGTGCCGCCGGTGGATTCGTTCCAGGACCTGCGCAGCGAGATGTGCAAGGTGCTCGAAGCGGTCGGCATGACGGTCGAAGTGCACCATCACGAGGTCGCGACCGCGGGCCAGTGCGAGATCGGCACGCGCTTCAACACGCTCGTGCGCAAGGCCGACGAGCTCATGAACATGAAGTACGTGGTGCGCAATGTCGCGCACCTGCACGGCAAGACCGTGACCTTCATGCCCAAACCGCTGGTCGGCGACAATGGATCGGGCATGCACGTGCACCAGTCGCTCGCCAAGGGCGGCCAGAACCTGTTCTCGGGCGAACTCTACGGCGGCCTGTCGCAGACCGCGCTCTACTACATCGGCGGCATCTTCAAGCACGCTCGCGCGATCAATGCATTCGCCAACGCGACGACCAACAGCTACAAGCGCCTGGTGCCGCACTTCGAGGCGCCCGTGATGCTCGCGTACTCGGCGCGCAACCGCTCGGCGAGTTGCCGCATCCCGTTCGTGCACAGCCCGAAGGCTCGCCGCATCGAAGTGCGCTTCCCGGATCCGATGCAGTCGGGCTACCTGACGTTCACCGCGCTGATGATGGCGGGCCTCGACGGGATCCTGAACAAGATCGACCCGGGTGCGCCGGCCGACAAGGATCTCTACGACCTGCCGCCCGAAGAGGAAAAGAACATCCCGACCGTGTGCCACTCGCTCGACCAGGCGCTCGAGGCGCTCGACAAGGATCGTGCGTTCCTCAAGGCCGGCGGCGTGTTCTCGGATGACTTCATCGACGCCTACATCGAGGTCAAGATGGCCGAAGTCACGCGTTTCCGCGCGGCCACGCATCCGCTCGAGTTCCAGATGTACTACGCGATCTGAGACCGGGGCCGCCCGGTCGGGTGGTCGCGGACATGCAGGGCTTCGCGCACAATTCCCCGCGCGGCGCATCGCCGCGCGGAGGATCGACGCGAGCATGGGCGAATCGGCCAGGCAACAGCAGGCGCAGCGGCTGCGAGGCCTTTCCGCAGGCGCGGCAGCGATCCTGCGCGACGTCGCGCTGCAGCTGCAGCGCGGCGACCTCGATGCGGCCGAGCGTGGGATAGCGGGAGCACTCGCGCTGGCGCCCGCGCACGCGGAGACGCTGCGCCTGCACGGCTTGGTCGAACATCGGCGCGGACGCCTCGCCTCGGCCGAGGCCGTGCATCGTGCGGCGCTGCAGGCGCGTCCCGACGACGCGATCGTGCTGGTGCAACTGGCCGAACTGCTCGGCGACATGCAACGTGCGCGCGAGGCGATGGCGATCCTCGATGAAGCGTGTGCGCACGCGGCGCAGGACGCCGAGGCGTGGATGCGCGCGGCCGTGCAGTACGACCGCCACGCGCTGCACGAGGCATCGATGGCCGCGGGGATGCGCGTGCTCGCGTTGCAGCCCGCGCATCCGCTCGTGCACCTGCTGCTCGCGCGCGGCTTCGCGGCGACCGGTCGTACTGCGGAGGCCGCGCGCCACTACCGGCGCATGATCGCAGCCGGCGGCCCGCGCGCATGGCAAGCCTGGTTCAGCCTCGTCGATCTGAAGACCGTGCGGCTCGAGCCGCGCGAGCTGCTCGCGCTCGAGCGTGCCCATGCGGCTGCCGCCGAAGGCAGCGAGGCGCGCGGCGTGCTCGGTTTCGCGCTCGGCCTCGCCCTCGAGCAGGCGGGGCGTTACCCGCAGGCCTGGCGCGCGTTCGAGGCCGCCAATACATGGCGCCGGCGCAGCGTGAAGTGGGACGCCGCGCGCTTCAGCCTCGAAGTCGACACGATGCGCGCGACGTTCGCCTTGCCGGGTTCGAGTGCGAAGCCGCAAGGTGGAGAAGTGATCTTCATCGTCGGGTTGCCACGCTCGGGCACGACCCTCGTCGAGCAGATACTCGCGGCGCATCCCGAAGTCGAGGGAGCGAGCGAACTGCCGGACCTGCCCGCGGTGCTCGCGCAGGAGTCTGCGCGCCTCGGCATCGCGTTCCCGCGCTGGTGCAGGCAGGCCACCGACGCGGACTGGACCCGGCTCGGCGCGGAATATCTCGCGCGCACGGCGCGCTGGCGCGAGCGGCGTCCACGCAGCACCGACAAGCTCCCCGGAAACTGGCTCTACCTCGGCGCGATCCGCGCGATGCTGCCGGAGGCGCAGATCATCGATGCGCGGCGTGATCCGGTCGACACCTGCTGGTCCTGCTACACGCAACTGTTTGCGCCGGGACTCGCCGACTACACCTACGACCTCGGCGAGCTCGCCGCGTACTGGCGCGACTACGATCGATTCATGCGCGAATGGGCAGACCGGGAGCCGGAGCGGGTGCGCGTGCAGTCGCTGGAGCGCCTGCAGGCCGCCCCCGAGCAGCAGATCACCGAGCTGCTGGCCTCGTGCGGATTGCCGTTCGCGTCCGCGTGCCTCGCCTTCCACGAAGCACCGCGTGCGATCCGTACGCCGAGTGCAGCACAGGTACGCGAGCCGCTGAAACCCGCGGCTTCGCGCAGCGCCGCGTACGGCGAACACCTCGCGGGGCTGCGCAGCGCGCTGTCTGCCTCATCCTAGGCTTTGCGACGCGCCCCGTTTGTCGCGCTGCGGCGTTTCACGACGGCAGGCGCGCGACGCGCGGCTTTCGCGGGCCAGGCATAGCGCACGATCCAGCCAATCGCGATGCCGGCCACGCCCGCGATCACGAGCGTTTCCCACGGGTGGGCGGCCAGCGTGCGCTCGGCGGCCTTGCCGCCGCGGCGTGCGCCCTGCAACGCTTCCAGTCCGAACTCGCGCGCACCCTCGAGGCTGCGGCTGCCGTGTTCGATCGCTGCTTCGCGCGACTCCTGCAATGCTTCGCCCAGCAGGCCGCGTGCGCTGGCGAGCCGGGAGCCGAGATTCTCGAGCGTGGTCGTCGACATCATCGTGATTCCATCCGTGTAGTGAACGTCGGCGGGGACACGCGGAGACCCGCGTGCCCCCGCCCTGGCC
>JAEYZH010000108.1 GCA_023430685.1 Pseudomonadota bacterium
CGCCGGAGCCGGTCGGCGAGACGCGCGACGCACGCGTGGTCACGCCGCCGCGTCCTTCCTATCCGCCCAACGCGGTGCGCAACCGCCAGAACGGCTGGGTCGAGGTCGAGTTCACGGTCACCGAAAGCGGCAGCGTGCAGAACGTGCGCGTCGTGAGTTCGGAGCCGCCTCGCGTATTCGACCGCGAGGCGATTCGCGCGGTACAGCAGGCGAAATTCGAAGCGAGGCTCGAGCGTGGCCAGCCGGTGTCGTCGACCTTGCGTCGGCGCATCGAATTCAAGCTCGGCAACTGAGCCGCTCGTGCACTGCCCGATGCCGGAACCGTTCCGGCGTCGGGCAGGCGGAGACGGGGTTCCCGCGCACGCCGCGAACGCGCGCTCGCGGGATCGGATGGTGGAGCCGTGCGGGCCTCGCGGCCGCGCGCCGCTGTCACGCCTGCGCGTGAACCGTCAGATTCGGACAATGCAGGTTCAGGCGCGCGCCGCGCTCAGCCGCCGGTGCGTCCGCTGTCGTCCTGCTCGTCGAGCCCGGCCCAGTTGACTTCGGGCAGGCCGAGGTAGCGGTCGAGCAGCATCGGCAGCAGGCCCGATGGCAGCGCCGATTCGCAGTTCCAGAGCATCACCACGCCGAGACGGTCCTCGGGCAGGAACGCGATCATCGCGCGATAGCCCTGCACCGCGCCCGCGTGGAACACCATCGTGCGCCCGGCGTAGTCGTAGATGCGCCAACCCAGCGCGTAGCGGGCTTCGTTGAGCCGCCCACGCCGCCACGGCGACGAACGCGTCTCGCGCTCGGTTTCCACCAGCGGCGCGTGCAGCACCTCGAGCAGGTCGTGCGAGAGCACGTCGGGGCGTCCGCCCATCTGCGCGATCAGCCATTGCGACATGTCGCGCACGCTTGCGTTCACGCCTGCCGCAGGCGCGACTCGGTAGTAGTTCTCGTTCGGCAGGAACGAGTGCCAGCCCGCGTTGCCGCGCCGATGCGGCCGTGCCCACTTCGGCGAGCCGAGCAGCGCGTCGCGTCCGTAGGTGGCGCCGTGCATGCGCAGCGGATGGAACAGGCGCTTCTCGACCTGGTGCGAGAAGAAGTCGCCGGTGGTCGCGAACGTGATGTCGCCGACGAGGCTGTAGGCGATGTTCTGGTAGTTGTAGCAGTCGCCGACCGGGCAGGCCAGCGGAACTTCGTGCAGGCGCCCGACCAGCAGTTCGTAGGGCTCGTCCTGCTCGAGCAGCCGGTCGTAGGTGTTGTGCGGGAGGCCGACGCGATGGCTCAGGATGTCGCGCACGGTCACGCGGTTGCCGTTCTCGACGTCGCTCAACGTGAAGGTCGGCAGCAGGTCCGCGACGCGCGTGCCCCAGCCGAGCCTGCCTTCCTCGACGAGCAGGCCGGCCATCGCGGCCGCGAATGCCTTGGACAGCGACGCGATGCGGAACACCGTGTCGCCGTCGACCGGCTCGCGCGTCTGCCAGTCGGCGAAGCCGATGCCGCGCTCGAGCACGACGCGGTCATCCTTGACGATCGCGGTCGCGAGGCCGGCGACGTCGCCGGTCGATTCGATGCCGTCGAGCCAACCGTCGAAATCGCGCACGACGGCCTGGATGTCGCGCGAGATCGACCGCTCGTCGACGACCGGCACGACCACGGGAAGCGACTGCACGACGTTCTTCGCGCGCGTGCCGGCGCGCACCTTGCGCCCCGGCGTCGAACGCACGCTGTGGCTGTCCGACGCCGCCTTCGCGCGCGTGGACCTGGCGGCCGATGCTTTCGCGCTGGCCGCGTGCTTGCCCGCGGGAGCCGATGCGGCGAGCGCGGGTGCGCTGGCCAACTGCGCCAGCGCGAGGGCCGCGGCGAGTGCGGCGGCGGTGTACGGGGTACGGCTCAAGTCCAACTCCGGGGGTCTTGCGACCCGCGTGATATGCTCGGAAACAGCCCTATCCTAGCAGTTTCGGGCCAGCGGATCGGCGTCGCGACGGCATCCTGCCGTGCGCGCAGGTCGAAACAGACGACCGCCGCGGCGGGCGCACAACGAGGGGGGATTCAAGCGATGGGTTCGCTCATTTTCCTGGTCATCCTGGTCGGCCTCGCGTTGTATGCGATCGGCCTTTACAACGGGCTCGTCGGGGGGCGCAACGCGTACAAGAACGCGTTCGCGCAGATCGACGTGCAGCTCACCCGGCGCTACGACCTGATCCCCAACCTCGTCGAGACCGCCAAGGGCTACATGAAGCACGAGCGCGAGACGCTCGAAGCCGTGATCCTCGCGCGCAATGCCGCGGTCTCGGGCCTGTCGGTGGCGAAGGCGAATCCCGGTGATGCCGCCGCGATGCAGCAGCTCGCGGGAGCCGACAACGCGCTGACGCAGACGCTCGGCCGCCTGTTCGCATTGTCCGAGGCCTACCCCGACCTCAAGGCCAACCAGAACATGATGCAGCTCAGCGAAGAGCTGACCACGACCGAGAACAAGGTCGCGTTCGCGCGCCAGGCGTACAACGACGCGGTGATGGACTACAACAACCGCCGCGAGATGTTCCCGGGTTCGGTGGTGGCCAACATGTTCGCGTTCCAGCCCGCCGAACTCCTGCAGATCGAGTCGGAAACCAAGCGCGAAGTCCCCAAGGTGTCGTTTGGTTGAAAGCGGGGACTAGGGAACAGGGAATGGAAGGCACGGAGTGGCGAGCCGATCTGGCTTTGACGATTCCCCATTCCCCATTCCCCATTCCCGGCGCCTGAGCATGAACTTCTTCGCGCACCAGGCACAGGCGCGCCGGCAGACGCGGCGCATGCTCGTGATGTTCGCGCTGGCGGTCGTGATGATCGTCGCCGCGGTCGATGTCGTGTTGCTGACGGTGTTCGACCGCGACGGCCAGGGCATCGGGCCCGGCGGCCTCGCGCTCGCGAGTGCGGCGGTGCTGCTCGTGATCGTGCTCGGGTCGATGTACCGGATCGCGACGTTGCGCGGCGGCGGGGCTGCGGTCGCGCGCCAGCTCGGCGGTACGCAGGTCGGCGGCGGTGCGCGCAATTTCGCGCATCGCCGGCTGTACAACGTGGTCGAGGAAATCTCGATCGCGGCCGGCGTGCCGATGCCCGAGGTGTTCGTGCTCGAGCAGGAGGCCGGCATCAATGCGTTCGCATCGGGCTATGCGCCGAGCGACGCGGCGATCACGGTCACGCGCGGCGCGCTCGAGAAGCTCACGCGCGAGGAACTGCAGGGCGTCATCGGCCACGAGTTCAGCCACGTGCTCAACGGGGACATGCGCCTGAACATCCGCCTGATCGGCGTGGTGTTCGGAATCCTGGTGATAGCGACGATCGGCCGCAAGATCGCCGAGCTCGCCGCGCATGGACGCGGCAAGGACGCAGCCGCACCCGCGCTGATCGGACTCGCGCTGTTCCTTGTCGGCTACATCGGCGTCGTGCTCGCGCGCCTGATCAAGGCCTCGGTGTCGCGGCAGCGCGAATACCTCGCCGATGCCTCGGCCGTGCAGTTCACGCGCCAGACCGAAGGCATCGCGGGTGCGCTCAAGAAGATCGCCGGCCTCGCCGAGGGATCGCGCCTCGCGAGCAGCGACAAGGAAGAGGTCGCTCACATGCTGTTCGGCGACGGTGTCGGTTACTCGGCGCTGTTCGCGACCCACCCGAAGATCGAGCTGCGCATCAAGCGGCTCGATCCGGCGTTCGACCCGGAGGAACTGGATCGCATCGCGGCTGCGTGGACGCAACCCTTGCGGGTGAACGGCGACGCGCGCGAGGAAGCGGGCGTCTCAATCGCGGGGTTCGCGCCTGCGGTCCCGATCGAGCGAAAGCGCGAAGCGCCTGCCCCCGCGTTGCCGGCGGCTGACGCGCGGCTCGAGCTCTCGCCGGATGCGGTGGTCGAGCAGGTCGGCAATCCCGACGGCAACGACCGGCGCGCGGCGCGCGCGTTGCGCGACACGATTCCCGCATCGCTGCGCGAAGCCGCGTGGCAGGGCGGGCAGGCGGTGCCGCTGGTGCTGGCGCTCGTGCTCGACGCGGATCGCGCGGTGCGCGAGCGCCAGCTCGAACTGGTTGCGGAACGCCATGACGCGGGCACGCGCGACCTCGTCGCCGCGCTCGCGATCGAGCTCGACGGACTGCACCCGATGCAGCGACTGCCGCTCGCCGCGCTCGCGTTCCCGGCGCTGCGGCGCAGGCCACGTGTCGACGTGCACGCGGCGGCCGCGAGCCTGGATGCGTTGATCCACGCGGACGGACGCGTCGGGCTCGACGAGTACTGCCTTGCGACGCTGGTACGGCTGCAGGTCATCGAATCGCTCGATCCCGCGCGCAGCACGCGCATCGGGCGCGTCAAGCTTCCCGCGGTCGAGGCCGAGCTGCGCGACCTGCTCGCGATCCTCGCGCGGCATGGCCATCGCGACGAGGAGTCGGCGCGACGTGCCTGGATGGAAGGCATGCGCGAGGCGCTCCCGGGCGCGACCGCGCGTTACGCCCCGCCGCAGCGCTTCGTCGAAGCGCTCGATCGCGCGCTGCCACGGCTCGACCTGCTGGCTCCGGCCGGCAAGCAACTGGTGGTGTCGGCGATGACGCGCGCGATCAGCGCCGACGGCGAGGTCACGGTGGCCGAATCGGAATTGCTGCGAACGGTCTGCGCCGCGCTGCATTGCCCGCTGCCGCCGATCCTGCACGGCGCGGCCTGAGCGGGATCCCGCTTCAGGCCTGCGGTTGTTGCAGCAATTGCGATTAGCGCGCAACGTAGCGTGGCATCGGGCAGACTCTCGTCCATGAACCTGCACGTCTCCCTCCAGCGGGAAACCGACGAACTGCTGCAGCGACCGAACCTGCGGCTGCGCATCGGCGAGCACGTCGTCGATCTCGGCGCACTGCGCGTGCTGACGCGCCCGGACCATCCGCGCCTGACCAGCAAGGCCGCGGCGGTGCTGGTCGAACTGGTGCGGCACGCGGGCAACACGCTCACGCGCGACGAGCTGCTCGACCGCGTCTGGAAGGGTCGCTGTCCGACGCCCGATGTCCTGACCCAGGCGGTCAAGGAGCTGCGCCGTGCGTTCGACGACGACCAGCGCACGCCGCGCTACATCGAGACGATCCCGAAAGTGGGATATCGGTTGCTCGCGCGCGTGCTGGTGGTCCAATCGCAGGACAGCGGCGTGTTCGTCGAGGTCGGGGAATTGCCCGCCGATGCCGATGCCGGCGCCGAGGCGAACGTCGACGTCGACCACGCGGTCGCCGCGCCGCGCGCCGGGACTGCATCGCCGCGCGCGCGCAGCGGCGTGCTGGTCGCCGTGCTCGCGATCGGCCTGCTCGCGCTCGCCAGCGTCCTTCTGCTGCGCACGCGCGACGACGCGCCAGCCGCACGCGCAGTGGCGACCGCGCGCGCGCTGCCGGAGAGTGGCTGGCGCGCGCTCGACCTGCGCGCGCTGACGTCCGATCCGGGGGCCGAGCGTCGGCCGCGCATCGCGCCAGACGGGACGCGCATCGCGTTCGGCATCCTCGATCCGGACACCGGGTTCGATCGCATCGTCGTGCGCTCGATCGAACCTTCGCAGAACGTGCATCTCACGCCCGGCCGCAACAACCACGAGGCGCTGCCGGCCTGGTCACCCGACGGCACGCGCATCGCGTTCGAACGCCTGCAGCAACCCGGCTGCACGATGCACGTCGCCTCGAGCCTCGGCGGCGGCGAACGCGACATCCGCGGCTGCACCGATTTTCGCGCGAACTACTACGACTGGACGCCGGACGGCCGCGGCCTCGTGACCTCCGATCGTGCGTCGCCGGGCGGCGGGCGCGCGATCGCGATGCTCGACCTCGACCGCGATGGCCTCGACTTCCTCGACTACGAACGTGCGGCCGACGACCAGGACCTCGACCCGCGCTTTTCGCCGGATGGTCGCCTGATCGCGTTCCGGCGCGGCTTTTCCCCGTACAGCGACCTCTACGTGATGGCCGCCGATGGCAGTGGCGTGCGACGCGTCACGCACGTCGCCGGGCGCATCCGCGGCCATGCGTGGACGCGCGACGGCCGCGCGCTCGTGTTCGCGTCCGACCACGATGGACCGATGTCGCTGCACGTGGTCGATCTGGGCGATGGCGGGATCACGTCGCTCGGCGTGCCGGGAGAATTTCCCGACGCCTCGCGCGCCGACGACCGCGTCGTGTTCGAGATCCCGCGCACGCAGAGCGCGGTTTCGCGCATCGTGTTGTCGGCCGATGCACCGTCGTCGCCGGTCGCGCTGGCGCCGTCGACCGGCGACGATTTCGCTCCGGCGGTGTCGCCCGACGGCAGCCGCGTCGTGTTCGTGTCGGACCGCAGCCGCCAGCACCAGCTCTGGCTGCACGACTTCGCGAGCGGCGAGGTACGCCCGCTCACGGATTCGGCGAGCACCGCGGTGACGGCGCCTTCG